>JBPCOX010000114.1:0-9299 GCA_050999825.1 Mycobacteriales bacterium | reverse complement strand
GGGCCGGTCGGCGTTACCGTCGTCGACGTGGCGGCGGACCTTCCCCGGCGGACGAGCGCCGCCGGCTGGCTGGCCCGACTCGGTTTCACCGACCAGGAGCGGGCGCAGCGGGAGCTGGGACCGGGCGGTCTGGACCTGCTCGATGACCCGCAGGGTCGCCCGGTCGTCGAGGCCCTGGCGGCAGCCGCCGACCCTGATCTCGCGCTGCGCTCGATGCAGCGCCTGGCCGAAGCCGCCCCCGACCGCGATGCCATGCTGGCGGCGCTGCGCCGGCACGCCGGCCTGCGGGAGCGGCTGTTCGGCGTCCTGGGATCCAGCGCATCGTTCGGAGACCACCTGGTCGGCCATCCGGGCGACTGGAGGCTGCTGGCCGACGATGCCCGCACCTCGGCGCGGCCCAGCGCCTTGGGGCTCGACGCGACCCTGCTGGCCGCGGCGGCGGCGGACCGCCCGCTCGACGGGCTGCGGCTCGCCTACCGACGTTGCCTGCTGGACCTGGCCGGCCGTGACCTGTCCGGCACGCTGGCCGTGGACGACGTCGCGGCCGAGCTCGCCGACCTCGCGGCGGCCACGCTGGCAGCCGCCCTGACCATCGCCCGACGCGAGCTGCCTGACGACGCCGAGCCGTGCCGGCTGGCCGTGATCGGGCTCGGCAAGTGCGGCGGACGGGAGCTCAACTACGTCAGCGACGTCGATGTCGTCTTTGTTGCCGAGCCGGTCCCGGGCGGGGACGAGGCAGCAGCGCTGCGCGCGGCGACACTCTTGGCCGCCGGCATGGTGCGGGCCTGCTCGACGCCGACGAAGGAGGGTGCGATCTGGCCGGTGGACACCGCGCTGCGGCCGGAGGGCAGAGCCGGCCCGCTGGTCCGCACCTTGGCCAGTCACGAGGCCTACTACCGCAGGTGGGCCAAGACCTGGGAGTTCCAGGCACTGGTCAAGGCGCGCCCCGTGGCCGGCGACCTCGAGCTCGGGACGGCGTACGTCGAGGCGCTGCGCCCGCTGGTCTGGAGCGCGGCCGATCGACCTGGTTTCGTCGAGGACGTGCAGTCGATGCGCCGGCGGGTCGAGTCGACGCTGACGCACTCGGCGGCCAACCGCGAGCTCAAGCTCGGTCCCGGGGGGCTGCGCGACATCGAGTTCGCCGTCCAGCTGCTGCAGCTGGTGCACGGCCGGGCCGACTCCTCGTTGCGCAGCGGTACGACCCTCGTGGCGCTCGACGCGCTCGCGGCCGGCGGTTACGTCGGTCGCGAGGACGGGGCCCGGCTGGCGGCGGCGTACCGTTTTCTGCGCACCCTGGAGCACCGGCTCCAGCTCCAGCGGCTACGGCGTACGCACACGCTGCCCGACGACCCGGTCGGGCTGCGCTGGCTGGCTCGGGCCATGGGTTACCGCGCCGAGCCGGTCGCGGCCCTGACCGCGGACCACGTCTTGCACGCTCGCGAGGTACGCCGGCTGCACGAGAAGCTGTTCTACCGGCCGCTGCTCGCCTCGGTGGCCCGGCTGCCGGCGGCCGCGGCCCGGCTGGCTCCGGCCGCGGCCCGGCAGCGGCTGGAGGCGCTCGGTTTCCGCGACCCGGCCGGTGCGCTCCGGCACCTCGAGGCGCTCACCTCGGGGGTCAGCCGGCGGGCGGCGATCCAGCGCACATTGCTGCCGGTGATGCTCGGCTGGTTCGCCGACGCGTCGGATCCCGACGCCGGGCTGCTCTCGTTCCGCCAGGTCAGCGACGCTCTCGGCGGCACGCACTGGTACCTCCGGCTGCTGCGCGACGAGGGCGCGGTGGCCGAGCGGCTGGCCCGCCTGCTGGCCACCAGCCGCTACGTCGCCGACCTGCTGGTCCGGGCACCGGAAGCGGTCGCGCTGCTGGCCGGTGAGGAGGAGCTGCACCCCCGCCCGGGCGGCGCGCTCGAGGCGGAGATGCTTGCCGCCGTCCGCCGGCACGACGACCCGGCGGCGGGTGTGGTGGCGGTGCGGGGCCTGCGCCGACGAGAGCTGCTGCGGATCTCGTGTGCCGACCTGCTCGGCCACGCCGACGAGACGGCGGTGGGTACGGCGCTCGCGGCGTGCTCCGTTGCGACCCTGGCAGCGGCGCTGGACGCGGCGACCCGGGCGGCCGCCGGGGAGTGCGGCGGCGAGCTCCCGGCGCGGCTGCTGGTCGTGGCGATGGGCCGCCTCGGCGGGCGGGAGTCCGGTTACGGCAGCGACGCCGATGTCCTGTTCGTCCACGACCCGCGACCAGGAACTTCGGATGCGGAGGCCGCCGCGGCAGCGCACGCGGTGTTCGAGGAGCTGCGCCGACTGCTCGCGGTGCCGGCGCCCGATCCGCCGCTGCGGGTGGACACCGACCTGCGCCCGGAGGGACGGCAGGGCCCGCTGACCCGCAGCCTCGCGTCGTACGCCGCCTACTACTCGCGCTGGTCATCGCCGTGGGAGGCCCAGGCGCTGCTGCGGGCGGTGCCGGTGGCGGGGGAACGTGAGCTGGGGGAGCGGTTCACCGAGCTGGTGGCTCCGGTGCGCTGGCCGGTCGGCGGCATCGGGGACGCCGCGGTGCGAGAGATCCGTCGGCTCAAGGCCCGGGTCGAGGCCGAGCGGCTGCCGCGCGGGGCCGACCCGACGCTGCACACCAAGCTGGGCCGGGGTGGGCTGGCCGACGTGGAGTGGACCGCGCAGCTGCTGCAGCTGCGCTACGCCGGCGCCGAACCGGCCCTGCGCGTGGCCGGAACACTGGAGGCGCTGCGCGCGGCGGCCGGGGTGGGGGTGCTCGGCGGCGCCGACGCGGCCACGCTCGAGGGGGCCTGGCGGATGGCTACCCGGGTCCGCAACGCCCTTCTGCTGGTCCGCGGCCGACCTGCCGATGCGCTGCCTACCGACGTCAGGGAGCTGGCGGGGGTCGCGGGCGCGCTCGGCTACCCTGCCGGTCGGCCCGGAAAGCTGCTCGAGGACTATCGCCGGCTGACCCGCCGCGGCCGCGCCGTCGTGGAGAGGGTGTTCTACGCGTGAGCGCACCGAGCGGTCCGGAGCTGATGCCGCGGGCGCGACACCGCCAGGTCGCGGCGGACGGCGTCCGGTTCTCGCTCTACCGGGCCGACCCGCGTCGGCGTCGGCGGACGACGCCGACCCTGCTGCTGCACGGCGTGCCGCAGACCGCGGTCTGCTGGCGCGACCTCTTGACCGAGCTGGCCGGTGACCGGATCGTCCTGGCGCCCGACCTCAAGGGGCTCGGCGGCAGCGAGGCGGCGGGGTGCTACGACGTGCCGACGCTGGTGCGCGAGCTGACCGCGCTGGTGCTGCACGAGGTGGACGGCCCGGTTGACGTCGTCGGTCACGACTGGGGCGGCGCGCTGGCGCTCGGCCTGGCCGGGGCCCGGCCGGAACTGGTTCGGCGGCTGGTCGTCGTCAATGCGCCGTACCGGCACCTGAACCTGCTGCGGGCCTTCCATGTGCCGCTGTTCGCGCTGCCGCTGCTGCCCGAGGCGGCGTTCGCCCTCGGTCGGCGCTCCCTGCCCGCCGTCATGCTGCGGGCCGGCTGGAAGGCCTCGACGCCGCTGGACGGCGATGTCGCCAGGCACTACGTCGACGCGTACGCCGATCCGGCTCGGGTGCGCGCGATGCTGGCCTACTACCGGGCGAGCAGCCGCCGCGGGCTCTGGTCGAAGCTGCCCGGCACCCAACGCCGTGGGAACGGCAGCTCGGCCGGCCTCCCCCTGGTTCGGGCCGAGCGCCACCTGGTGGTGTGGGGTGCCCGCGACCCGGTGTTGCCTCTCTCGGTTGGCGAGTCGGTGGTGCGCGACCTCGGCCCCGAGACGACCTTCGTGACGGTCCCCGAGGCCGGTCATTTCGTCATCGAGGAGGCGCCGTCGGTCGTCGTACCGGTCATCGCGGGCTTCCTCCGCGACGGGGTGGGCCCCACGTCGCGGCCACCGAAGTCGGCCGCGCCGAAGGCTGCGGCGGCGGGCGTCCGGCGGACACCAGGCCGACGCTCGACATCTCAGCCGCGGATATCATCCGCCAGCCCGGATGGACCCGCGCTCGGCCCGACGACCGGACGGTGTGTCATGGCTCCCTCTTCCGCACCGCCGGCGCGCAGACGTTCGGACGACCGGGTCGAGCTCGCCGTCTATGCGTTCGCGGCGGTCTCCCTCGTCGTACTCGGCGTGATCTTCCAGACGCCGGTGCTGAACTGGATCGTCGGGCCGGCCTACATCGTGACCGTGGTGACGGTGGGGACCCCGCTCGCGCTCCGAGTCCGCGAATTCGCTCGCCGGTGAGCTGGGCCGCGCACGAGCTGGAGAGCTACTTCATCCAGAAGCACACGAAGGCCAAGGTCTCCTACCTCGCCATCCTGCTCGGCTGCCTGCTGCCCGATCTCGCGACCAAGCTGCCGGTCTACGGCTTCCGGATCGGGCCCTACACGCTGAAGGCCTCGGACCCGGCGCAGTATCACCGCGGCTGGCCGGGAGTCGGCTTCACGCACTCGCTGCTGTTCGGGGTGGTCGTCGCGACAGTGGTACTGGCGGTCTGGCGCAACCAGGCCTGGTTTCTCGGGCTGATCCTCGGCCAGTGGGCGCATGTGCTGACCGACACCTTCGACAGCGTCGGCACGATGCTGTTCTTCCCGTTCACGACGCAGCACTACTCGGTGCACATGTGGGCGTACGCTGCCCAGGCCGGACGGTACGGCGACGCCGCGGCGTACTACTCCAGCCTCGGTGGCGTGTGGGACTTCCTCTGGCTGGTCCTTGCGATCTCCGGTTGGCAGGTTTTCACCCGCCGGTTCTTCTTCTCGACCGTCGTGCCCAACGACCCAGTCTGGGGCTGGCTGCGGCGCCGCTTCGGCCTGTCGGACCGCGCGATGCTCGCTCTGTACCGCTCCTACTTCCTGTACGGCGGCTGCCGCATCTTCGCCTGGTTCATCTGGTCGCGGCTGAGCGTCCGGGCGCCGCTCGACCTCAGCTGGGGGGGCCCGTACTTCGTCACGCCGGTGAGCCTTGCGCCCGAGACCTGGGCCGGGCTTCTACAGCACAGCGTGGTCGGGGTGGGTGGCCTCGCCCTGCTGCTCTACCTGGGCTGGCGTCTGCTCGGTGCCCAGCTGTGGGCGAGATGTCGCACCGGTTGACCATCGGCGTGGCCGACCGCGGGTCAGCCGGCTCCTCCCGGGAAGCTGGCGGCGGCGGCTGCGCCTTGGCGCGGACGTAGAGCGCACGCAGCACTGCCCCGGTCACGGGCAAGGCCTGGAGGCCGGTGAAGCAGACGGCGCACACAGGCCGAAACCTAGTCGTAGGCGCTAACAGGTGGTGGCACGGCTAGGCCGCTGTCGGCGTTGAACGGACAGGCTCATGGGGACGGGCAGATGACCGGTCAGGGCGGGGCGACCGGACAGGAGTCGCTGGAAGGCGAAGCCGAAGGCGAGTGTCGCTGCGCCGCCCACCGCGTCGAGCAGGAAGTGGTTGGCGGTGGCAAGGATCACCAGGGTGGTGATGACGGGATAAGCGACGGCGAGCAGACGTAGCCAGCGCCGGCGGGCGAGGGTGAACACGACAATCGCGCACCACAACGCCCAGCCCACGTGCAGCGAAGGCATCGCGGCGTACTGGTTGGAGGCGGCATCCATGCCGCTGGTGCCCCAGGAGCCCCAGATGTGGTCGCGGACGACCGTGTCGATGAAGCCGTGCCCGATCAGGCGCGGCGGCGCAAGGGAGAACCCCCAGAAGGCCACCAACGCAACCAGGTTGGTGCCGAACAGCACCGAACGCGCGGACCGGTATCGAAGTGGATGCCGCAGATAGAGCCAGCCGAGCACTGCCGCGGTGACGACGAAATGCATGATCGCGTACCAGTAGTTGGCCGCCAGGCTCAGCCAGTGCAACGAGGCGACCCAGTGGTTGATCGACAGCTCGAGGTCGATGTGGATCGCGCGTTCGACGGCGTACAGGGCCTCGGCCCGATGTCGGGCGCCCACCTCGTGTGTCGGTACGCCGTTGCGGATCAGGGAGTAGAGCAGGTAGCTCACGCCGATGAAGGCGATCTCTTCCCACAGTCGCGGCCGGCGGAGGGCGCGCAGCCGGCTCGGCAGCAGGCCCGGGAGCCGGGAGCGCACGACCAGGCGCGGCTGCACCGGCCGAGCGGCCGGGTCCCGGTCGGTCAGCTGCTCCGGCGCACAACTCGACGGCAGCCCCACGAAGATGATCCTGCCAGACGGTGACGACAGTTTCGCGACCCCGGAATGCGTGGCGTCACCGGTTCGGCACTTCGACGAATTCCGGGAACTGCCTCAGCCAGGAGAACGTGCAGCGAGAACGATCCCGCCGGTACGCCGGAGCTTGTGCCAGCGAAGCCGGGTGCCGACGGCAGCACTGACCAGTGACGAGATGATCACCATCGAGAGCATCTGGCGGTACACCAGCTGCTGCAACGGCAGGGCCCACAGCGGCCGCAGCGACTCGCCGTCCAGGTGCAGAGCGTAGGCACCGAGCCCGAGCTGCATCACGGTGAAGGCCACGACGTAGGGCAGCACCTGCGACAGGCCGAGGAAGAGCACGCCGTAGATCACGAACAGGTCGATGACCGGGGCCAGCAGGGGCAGCCCGATCTGGAACAGCAGCAGGTAAGGCAGGCTGCGCCGCCCGAAATGCCCGGACCTGCTAGACCACAGCGCGCTGCGGTGCTTCCACAGCGACTGCATCGTGCCGTAGGACCAGCGGTAGCGCTGCCGCCACAGGCCTCGGAGCGTGCTGGGCGCCTCCGTCCAGGCGATCGCCGTCGGTTCGAAGACCACCCGCCAGCCGCCTCGTAACAGGGCGATCGTCACGTCGGTGTCTTCGGCAAGGGTGTCGTCGGAGAGCCCGCCGACGGAGGTCAGCGCGCTGCGCCTGAACGCCCCGATAGCGCCCGGCACGGTCGGCATGCAGTCGAGCAGCTCGTACATCCGCCGGTCGAGGTTGAAGCCCATGACGTACTCCAGGTGCTGCCAACGACCCAGCATCCGTCGACGGTTGCCCACCTTCGCATTCCCGGAGACCGCGCCCACCCGAGGGTCTGCGAGCGGCTGCACCAGGGCCCGGATGGCATCGGGCTCCAGCTGGGTGTCCCCGTCGACGAGTACGACGATCTGGTGCGCGGCACGCGCGATGCCGTTGCGCAGCGCTCCCGGCTTGCCGGTGTTCTCCTGCCGGACAAGCAGCAGCCCGGGCTCGTGCATAGCTAGCACCGCGGCTGCGGTGCCGTCGGTTGAGCCGTCGTCGACGACGATGACCTCCAGCTCGCCTGGATAGCCGCTCGCCAACAGCGACCGGACGGTGTCCTGGACGCCCACCTCCTCGTTGTAGGCGGGCACTACCACGGTGACCCCAGGCAGGCTCCCCCCCATCTTGCGCACCCGGCTTGGCAGCCACCGGGCGTGCCGCCGGGCGAAGCCGAACATGAGCAGCGCGCGGAGCACCATCAGGGCCGAGAGCGGAAGCACCAACCACAGCAGCGCTCCCGATAGCAGCAGCGCCACCCGGTTGCTCCACAGCAGGGCCAGCCCGCGGATCCGCGCAGTGCGGTTCGAGGGGACCAGTACGTCGGCACGGTGCAGGCCGGCGGCCTGCGAAACCGTGACGAACCGGTAGCCGCGTGCCTGAAGCTCGGGAATCAGCCTGTCGAGTGCGCCCAGGGTCTGCGCGCGGTCGCCGCCGGAGTCGTGCATCAGCACGATGCCGCCGTCGTTGCCGGGCGGCGTCGCCTGGGCGAGGATCGTGGGGACGCCCTCGCGCTCCCAGTCGCGACTGTCGACATCGGAGAGCACGACGAGGTAGCCGTAACGGGCCACCCGCTGGTACGCGGCCGCTTGGTCGGTGCGCACCGCGTCCGGCCGGGAGGAGTACGGCGGCCGCAGCATGACGGCCTGGACGCCCGCGGCACCGGCCAACGCGGACTGTGTGAGGCCTAGCTCCAGGTCGGTGCGCCAGCCGCTGGTGCGCGTCAGGTCGGCGTGGGTGAAGGTGTGGACGCCGATCTCATGGCCGGCGGCGAGCTCGGCTCGCACCAAGCCGGGGTGCGCCAGCACCTTCGAGCCGACGACGAAGAAGGTTGCGGGCACGTGGTGTCGGCGCAGCAGCTCGAGCACGCGCGGCGTCCACTTGGAGTCCGGACCGTCGTCGAAGGTCAGCGCCACGGTGCGCGGTGGCGGTGCGGTACCGACCGGAGCCGGGCCCGACAGGTCAAGGATCGGTCCGGGCTCAGGGGCTGCGGGAGCCACCCGCCCTCCGTGCGAGAGCGTGGATGAGGCGCCGACGCTGTCGGAGGTGAAGCCACGGACGCCCAGCGAGGCGGCTACCACCAGCAGCAGGAAACCGAAGAGGCGCCACCGGGGTAGCGGGGCCCACCGGGTCCCGCGCGAGCTCATGGACCGGGCGTCGGGGGCAGCGAGGTCTGGTGTGCAGACGACCTTGACAGGTGGACGGGTGGGCCGGAGACCTGAGCGGGTGAACGGACGAAGCCGACGACCAGCGCCACCACGTACATGACCATGGCCAGCAGCAGGAGCCGGGAGGCGGCGCGGCAGGCACGGAGCCGGCGAGGCGGGTTGCGCCGGAGGAACACCTGCCGAGATCTCGGCCGCGTCGGGACACCGTTGGTCATGTCATCGACGGTAAGCGTTTGACTACTCTGCGTCCATATTCTGCCGACTGAACGGTCCGGATTAGCCATCCGGGCCGAGCAACCGGCGTAACCACGACTGCGCCGAACATCGCCCACCGCGAGCTGAACCAATCGCGGTCGCGGCCCGTGCTCCTCCTCGAAGCCTGTTGACGTCGGGGAGGCATCGTGGCGAAGTCGGTCACCCGTCGTGCCGTGCTTGTCGGCGGCACCGCCGCCGGCGCGCTCGTGGTGACGGGATGCTCGAGTTCGTCCAAGCCCAGCTCCCAGCCCGCACAGTCGACGACGTCGTCGTCGCCGACGAGCGCGCCGACCGAGACCGCCAGTCCTTCCGCCGCGTCCACCCGGCCGCTGGTGAAGCTCGCCGACATCCCGGTCGGGTCGGCGGTAGCGGCGAAGGGCCCGAGCGGACAGCCGCTGATCGTGGCCCGTCCGACCAGCACCACGGCGGTGGCCTTCAGCGCCATCTGCACGCACAAGGGCTGCACCGTCGCGCCCGCTGGTGAGCGGCTGGACTGTCCCTGCCACGGTTCGCGGTACGCCGCCACGACGGGCAAGGTTCTCCGGGGGCCCGCGCCCGCGCCGCTACCGGGCTTTGCGGTCGAGGTGGCCAACGGCGAAGTGGTCCCTGCGTAGCCGCCTGACCATCTGCCCCGTCGACC
>JBPCOX010000082.1:0-4646 GCA_050999825.1 Mycobacteriales bacterium | reverse complement strand
GTTCCGAGGGAAAGCGCTCCCTGGCTGGCAGCGCCAGTGGCGGGATGCCAAGCGCCAGCGGCATGGTGAGCGGCGTACCGGCCGGTACTCCGGGCGGCCGGCCGACCTCGATAGCGGCGTCGATCATGACCGGGCCCGAACCCGTCGGTCCCTCCTGGCTGACCGGCTGACCGTCGGCGTCACGCAGCGCCAGGGTGAACGGGATCGTGGTGTTGGCCTGGTCCCAGGGCACCTCGACGATCATGGCGATGGCCGATGGCACCGGGCCCGGCCCGGTCACGGTCCAGCCACCGCCCAGCAAGTGCAGCTTTCCGTCACTCACCTGTGCCGAGTCGCACAGGACCATGGTGACCTTCACGATTCCCCCGGGGGGCTAGGGCCGACGGCTGGAGACGGTGGGAGGTCAGCGGCGGCGGCGGCGGCGGAGCAGCAGAGCCAGCAGCGTCGCCGCCGTCACCGCGACCGTCGTCAAGGCGGCCGGGTCCTTACGCCGCAGCAGCTCGGTCGCCCTGGAGGAGCCGGCGGACAGCAGCACGCTCCCCCGCGACACGAAGGCACCCAGCCGGTCTGGTACGGCCCCGCTACCGCCGCTCCTGCTGCCGCCTGCCGGGAGCTCGCGCAGCGTGCTCACCCGGCCGCCGAGGGATTGCAGTGCCGCCCTCGCCCTGGCCTTGCCACGGTCGGCCACCCGGCGGGGGCTCACCCGGTCGGCGATGGCGTCGATCGACTCGGCGAGCTGCGCGCGGCTGCGCTCGATGTCGCGTTCGATCGAGTCGGGATCCTTGGCCACGTCACTCCCCTTTTCGATGCGCTCGCGGCGTACCGGTGATGTCGGCGGCGTCACCCTCTCAGATCGACGACCACCTTGACGTCGTCCGGCGCTCGATCCAGCGCCTGCGGCCAGTCGGCCATCGGTACCCGGCGGGTGATCAGCCGCTCCAGCCACGACCGGTCGGCGCGGGCCAGGGCATCGGCTGCCTGCTCGTAGTGCTGCCGACCGGCGTTCACCGACCCGAAGATGACCTCGTTGCCCAGCACGAGCTCCTTGTTGATCGCGTCGGCGTCGGCGGAGACCGTGTGATGCCCGGAGGAGATTCCGGTCAGGCACACGATCGCGTTGGGCGCGCCGCGGCGCATGAGGTCGATCACCAGCTGGCCGACGCCGGTCGCCTCGATGACGATGTCCGGCTCGAACCCCAGGGAGTCCACCCCCGACGCGTGGTACGTCGCGCCGAGGTCGGCGACCAGCCGCGGCTTGGCGCCCTCCGTCACCCGGTCGACCACGTGCACGTCGAGCCCCCGCTGGACACCGAGCAGCGCGGCCAGCAGTCCGATTGGCCCTGCGCCGGTGATGAGCACGCGCTCCGGCGCGTAACAGGCCCGGGCCCCGATCCGCTCGGTCTGGTCCCATGCCTTGGCGACCACGGAGGTGGGCTCGATCAGCACGCCGAGCTCGTCGAGCGCGGCGTCGAGCTTGACCGCGAACTTCGCCGGCACCCGCCAACGCTGCGACCCGTATCCGTCCATCTCCTTGATGCCGCGCTCGGTGAAGCGGCCGTTGCGGCAGAAGTCCCACTGGTCCATGGCGCAGCACCGACACGGCACCGGGTCAGGCCGACGGACGATGCCGGCCACCAGGTCACCCGCCACCAGGCCACTGTCCAAAGGCGCCTCGAGAACGCGCCCCAGCGACTCGTGGAACAGCGTCATCCGGTCCCGGCCGGCCGGCGGTACGCCGTACCCGTCCTTGGCGATCTCGACGTCGGTGCCGCAGACCCCGACCAGCAGGCCCTCGACCAGCACCTGCCCGTCATCGGTCGAGGGCTCGGGCACCTCCTCGACGGATGCGGACGCGATCGTGCCGGGCGTGACGGTGCAGGCCTTCACGGCTCCTCCTCAGCAAGGTCCTCTCGGCCGCCTCCCTGCCCCGATCGGGCGGAGGTGCAACGTGAGCCGCCTCCTACGATGGCGACAGGCGAGAGTGGCGGAATGGCAGACGCGCCGGACTTAGGATCCGGTGCCCTCGGGCGTAGGGGTTCGACTCCCCTCTCTCGCACCAGTGCCGAGTGCAGGGACCTCCGGGCGGCATGCCGAGCAACAGAACGGGAGGACCAGTGGCCGGTCGCTCCTCCACGAGCCCACCCCACCGCCCCCGAGTCGACTCCCGAAGACAAGGTGCTCGGGCGCGTCACGGGGCGGCTCGACCGCTGGCGCGACGTGGTGACCGAGCGCCGCACCGAGCATTGGCACTCGGACGGTGAGCGCCACCGACGCGCTGGTGGCGCATGCCGCGGCGTACGCCGGTCGCTTCGAGGCCGGCCGGCACGTCGACCGCCGGCCGCGCCGTTCCCTCGCCGTGGTGGCCTGCATGGATGCGCGGATGGACCTGTTCAACCTGCTGGGCCTCTCGGTGGGCGACGCACACCTGCTGCGCAACGCCGGCGGCGTGGTGACCGACGATGTGATCCGGTCACTGACGATCAGTCAGCGGGCACTGGGCACCCGCGAGGTGGTCCTCGTCCACCACACCGACTGCGGCCTGATGACACTGTCCGACGACACCTTCAAGGCCGAGATCGAGAGCGAGACCGGCCTGCGACCGGCCTGGGCGGTGGAGAGCTTCCGCGATCCGGCGGGTGACGTACGACAGTCGATGCGGCGGATCCGGCTCTCGCCGTTCCTGCCGCATCGCGACGGCGTCCGCGGCTTCGTCTACGACGTGGACACCGGCCTGCTGCACGAGGTCGGCGCAGCCCTCCGTTAGCCTCCGGACGCAAGGAAGGAGGCCAGATGCCGCGACCGCGGGCGGTCGTCACCGGCGGAGCCGGCTTCTTGGGCTCCCATCTGTGCGAGCGGTTGCTGGACGACGGCTACGAAGTCCGCTGCCTCGACAACTTCCTCACCGGCACACCGGCCAACGTCGCGCACCTGCTGGAGCGGGGCGACTTCCGGCTCATCCGGGCCGATGTGACCGACTTCGTCCATGTCTCCGGCGACGTCGACGTCGTCCTGCACCTCGCCTCGCCGGCCTCGCCAATCGACTACCTGCAGCTGCCCATCGAGACTCTGAAGGTGGGCTCGATCGGCACGCTGCACACGCTGGGCCTGGCCCGGGAGAAGCGCGCCCGATACCTGCTCGCATCCACCTCGGAGACCTACGGCGACCCGCAGGTGCATCCGCAGCCGGAGAGCTACTGGGGCCATGTCAACCCGGTCGGTCCGCGCGGGGTCTACGACGAGGCCAAGAGGTTCGCCGAGGCGATGACCGTCGCGTATCGCACCTACCACGGGATCGACACCGCGATCGTTCGGATCTTCAACACCTTCGGGCCGCGGATGCGGCCGAACGACGGCCGGGCGATCCCGACCTTCATCCGCCAGGCGCTGGCGGGGGAGCCGCTAACCGTCTTCGGCGACGGCGCGCAGACCCGCTCGGTGTGCTACGTCGACGACCTCATCGAGGGCATCGTCGCGCTGCTGCACTCGGAGCTCCCAGGCCCGGTCAACCTCGGCAACCCGCACGAGCTGTCCGTGCTCGCGCTGGCCGAGCTGGTCCGCGACGTGGTCGGGGCCGACTCCGAGATCGTCTTCGCCCCCCGCCCCGAGGACGATCCGCGAGTCCGGCAGCCCGACATCACGCTGGCGAGGACCGCGCTGGGGTGGTCGCCGGTGGTGCCGGTGGAGGAGGGGTTGGCCCGCACCGTGAAGTGGTTCCGGAGCCATCCGGAGCTGGTTGGCCCGGCGTGAGGTGGCCGCGCCGCCACCCGGCGACCGACCGGGCGGAGTCGAGCGAGCTGCAGTCGGAGGTGCTCGAGGACCTCGCCTCGGCGGTCAACTACATCGACTGGTACGCCGGCCTGGCCCGGCCGTGGCTCGGGCCGAATCCCCTGGAGGTCGGGTCGGGCCACGGCAGCTACGCGGCGGCCTGGGCCGCCGCCGGCCAGCGGATCACCGCCTCGGAGGCCGACCCGGGTCGGCTGGCGCTGCTGCGTCAGCGCTTCACCGACGATGCCCTCGTCGATGTGCGCGAGCTGCACGCACCGAGCGAGGAGGTCGCCGACTACTCGGCGGTCGTGGCGCTGAACGTCCTCGAGCACATCGAGGACGACGTCGCCGCCCTCGGCAGCTTCCGCAGCCTGCTCGCGCCAGGGGGTCACGTCGTCCTCGTCGTACCGGCGTTCGCGGTCGCGATGAGCGACTTCGACCGATCGATCGGCCATCACCGGCGCTACACGCGCGCCTCGATGGAGCGGGCGCTGCGGGGCGCCGGCCTGACCCCGGTCCTGCTCCGCTACCAGAACTCGGTCGGCCTGCTGGGCTGGCTCGTGCTCATGCGCCTGCTGCGGCAGCGCCCGTCGGAGGGCTTCGCCCTGCGCGCGTTCGACCGGAGGCTGGTGCCGGTCCTGCGCCGGCTGGAGAGCCGGGTGCAGCTACCGTTCGGACAGTCGGTCCTCGCCGTCGGTCGCCGGGGCGCGTAGAAGCGCAGCCAGCAGCGGGGCGAGCCGCCGGAACGCGATGCCCCGGTGGCTGATCGCATCCTTTTCGGCGGCACTCATCTCGGCGGTCGTGCGGTCCTCCCCGACCGGCACGAACACCGGGTCGTAGCCGAAGCCGTTGCTCCCCCGCGGCTCCCGGGCCAGGACGCC
>JBPCOX010000241.1:0-3443 GCA_050999825.1 Mycobacteriales bacterium | reverse complement strand
GGTTGGAGTAGGCGAAGTAGCCGGCTGCCTTGGGCGTGCGGTAATCGTGGTTCCCGGGCACCGGCCGGGTTTTCGGCTTCAGCCGCCCCCAGTCGGTCGAGTCATAGTCCCGGCGATAGTCGGCTAGCGAGCCGGTCGGGTACTGGGCATCGCCCAGCGTCGCCACCACGTCGGGACTCTGCGCCGCTGCCAGCGCCCCCGTCTCCCGCGTGGCGGACAGGCCGGCCATGTCACCAGCGGCGACGACCGTGACGCTGCAAGCGCCAGCTGCCGGCGAGGTGGGGGAGGTAGGAAGCCCGCCAAGAACACCCGCCCCACCGGCCACCAGCGGCAAGGGCAGTAGTAGGAGAACTCGTCGTCGTATCACCCGCGCTCACTTTCCTACAGCAGCCCTCGTGCTGGCGAAACGGCTGAGCTGCGACCAACCTCGGATTGGAGGCTAGCCAGCGTGAGGTGAACAGCAGGACCGCTACTGGTTAGCGACCGGATTACCTTTCCTGTCAGAACCGCAATGTGCGTCCACCCGAACTCGACCGAGCCCCAGGAGCCGCCCGATGCGTCCTCGAACCCTGGGGTCAGAGACCACGTCGCGCGGGGACGGCCGCTCACTGCGCCGGCGGATCCTCGTGGGGATCCTCGCGGTCACTGCACTGACCGTAGTGCTGTTCGCGGTTCCGCTGGCCGCGGCGACCAACGACCTCTACCGCAGCGAGGAGCTGGCTCGGCTGCAGGCCGACGCCACCAGGGTGGCGGCAATGGTGCCGGACAACCCGATCACCGCGCAGAACCCGGGGGCGCTGCCGGCTGCACTGCCTCGGGACACCGTTGTCGGCCTGTACAGCCTGGCCGGAGCGCGGGCGGTGGGAAGTGGACCGATCCGGTCGGCGCTGGCCGGCGCGAGCCGGGACGGGGGTGTGCACGAGGGCACCGAGAGCGGGCAGCTCGCAGTGGCCGTGCCGGTCCCGTCTGACAACGAGATCGTGGCCATCGTCCGGGCCGCGGTTCCGAGCGGCGTCGTGGCGAGTCGCACCTACCGGAGCTGGCTGCTCATGGGCCTGTTGGCGCTGGCTGCTCTGTTGGTCGCGGCGCTGCTTGCACGGCGTCAGGCACAGCGGATCGCCGACCCCTTGGAGCGGCTCACCGTCACCGCCCGCGCGCTGGGCGACGGCAACTTCGCGGTCCAGGCGCAGCACTCGGGGATCCCCGAGGCGGACGCCGTCAGCCAGGCGCTCGAGGACACCGCCGGTCGCATCGGCCGGCTGATCGAACGGGAGCGCGCCTTCAGTGCCGACGCCTCCCACCAGCTGCGTACGCCGCTGACCGGGTTGCTCCTCGGCCTGGAGTCCGCGCTGGACCGCCCGAACGCCGACCTGCGCACTGCCGTCTCGGCGGCGCTCGACCGAGGTCGGCACCTGCAGGACACCATCAGCGACCTGCTGTCCCTGCGCCGTGACGTCGGCGAACGGCCCAGCGTGGACGTGGTCACCGAGCTGCAGGCAGCGCAGGAGCGCTGGTCGTCGCACTTCGGGCCGCGGCGGCGCCGGATCGATGTCAGCGTGGCGCCGGCGCTGCCGCCGGCGGCCGTCTCCGCGGCGGCGTTGCGGCAGATCCTGGACGTGCTTCTCGCCAACGCACTCGAGCACGGTGCCGGGACGGTCTCGTTGTCCGCTCACGACCTCGGTGCCGGCGTGGCGGCGGAGGTCGGCGACGAGGGCGAGGGTCTTCGCGGCGATCCCGAGGCCGTATTCGCCCGGCGCTCGGCGCAAGCCTCTGGATTCGGCATCGGGCTGGCCCTGGCGCGCTCGCTCGCCGAGGCCGAGCAGGGCCGGCTCATCGTCCGCCGGGCGGCGCCCCACCCGGTGTTCGCCATCCTGCTGCCGGCCGCCGAGACCGTGGCGGTCCCGCTCGTGCCGGCGGCACCGGACCGTCAGCCGTCCAGCTCGTAGCGGTAGCCGTGCCCCCGGAGCGTCGTGATGCGGTCGGGGCTCTCTCCTGAGTCGGCGAGCTTGCGGCGTACGGCGGACACGTGGACATCCAGCGTCTTGGTGGAGCCGAACCAGTTCTCGTCCCAGACGTCGGCCATCAGCCGCTCTCGCGACACGGCCCGGCCGGCCTCCCCGACCAGGATCGCCAGCAGGTCGAACTCCTTTGGGCGCAGGACCAGCTCCGCTCCCTCGACCGTGGCGCGCCGAGCCATCAAGTTGAGCCGTAGCCGACCGACGGACAGCTCCTCCGGACCTTCGGGTGCCGCCCGGCGGCGCAGGTGGGCCCGCAGCCGGGCGAGCAGCTCGGCCAGCCGGAACGGCTTGGTCAGGTAGTCGTCCGCTCCGGCGTCGAGCGCCACGATGACCTCGAACTCGGCGGTGCGCGCCGTCAGCACCACGATGATCGTGAGCGGAAGCTGCTCACGGAGCCGGCGGCAGAGTCCCACGCCGTCGACATCGGGCAGCCCCAGGTCGAGCAGGACCAGGTCCGGGGCTTCCCCCGCGGCGGCGGCCAGTGCCTCCCCGCCGGTCCTGGCCCACGTCGTTCGGAACCCGTAGCCGGTCAGTGCCTGGCGCAGGTCGGAGCCGATCGCTTCGTCGTCCTCCACCACGAGGAGGCGAGTCGGCTGCATCCGACAGAGACTACGGAGCAAGCAGGGCGCCGACCGTGACCGCCCGCAGGCCCTTTGCCTGTAAGCCGCCGAGGATCCCGGGTAGAGCGGCGACTGTGCCGGCGTGGCCGAGATGAAGGCTGACGATCGACCCCGGGCGGACGGCGGAGAGGATGCGATCGCGAACGGCGGTCGCGCCCGGATCGGCGTAGTCGCGGGGATCGACGTCGTAGCCGAGGGAGGTGCGGTAACCGGCCCGGCCGGCGGACGCTGCGATGAGCGGCGTGGCGTGCGGCGTACCGGAGGGCCGGAACCATCGTCCAGGATCTCTGGTGAGCCGCTGCAGCACCTGCCGGCAGTCGTCGATCTCGTGGTAGCACGCGGCACCGTCGAGTCGGTGCAGCGCCGGATGGGTCTGCGTGTGGTTGCCTAGCTCGTGGCCGCCGTCCAGGACCCGCCGCGCCATCATCGGGTTGGCCTCGAGCCAGCTTCCCACGGCCAGCACCGTGACCCGCGCGGCGGCCCGCTCGACCTCGGCGAGCAGCGCCGTCGCCAGTCTCGGGTCGCCCGCGCCGTGGAACGTGAGCGCCACGTTCTGGGCGGTACGTGGACCATGGGTGACTTCGACGGCCGGCCCGCCGGCCGCCGACGCCCCGGTAGCGGCTGCCGACGTGGCCGGAGCGGACGGTGTGGATGGTGGTGACGCCAATGACCGGTGCCGCGTTGGTGAGCACCTGGCGGCCGCCGGTGCTGCCGCCGCCAGGACGGCTCGTCGGGTCAACGGCACAGGTAGGAAGCTACGCCGTCGGCGCAGGGAAGCCTCTTGCGGTTCGCCTCGGTGCTCTGC
>JBPCOX010000111.1:0-7642 GCA_050999825.1 Mycobacteriales bacterium | reverse complement strand
GACCGAGGCGTCCAGGCGGGTCGACACGCGGAGCGGCACTACCGCCTCGTCCCGGTGGTGATGCGCACGGCCCCCAGCCCCAGCGGTGTCGATCGAACCTCGGCGAAGCCGGCGGCGCCCAGCAGGGTGAGCAGGTCGGCCAGCGGTGGCAGGTACGCCGTGGACTTCGGCAGGTACCGGTACGCCGTACGGTCGGAGAACAGTCCACCGACGAACGGGACGACTCGGCGGAAGTACATCCGGTGCCCGGCGCGCACCAGCGGGGACGTCGGCTCTGCCACCTCGAGGAGAGCCACCCGGCCGCCCGGGCGCAGGGCACGCGCAAACTCGTCGAACAGCCGCGGCAGCTCTACGACGTTGCGGAGCGCGAAGCCGCAGGTGACGCCCGCAACGGCTCCCGAGCGCACCGGCAGCGCCAGGGCGTCGGCCTGCACCAACGGCGCCACCCGCCGGCCGGCGACCAGCATCCCCCAGGAGCTGTCGATCCCGACCGCAACGAGCCCCGTGCGGACCAGCTCACGGCAGAAGTCCCCGGTACCACAGGCGACGTCCAGGACCAGGGCGGATGGCGGCAGCTGCAGCGAGGCGACGGTCCGGCGCCGCCACCCCGTGTCCAGCCCGAAGGTCATCGCCCGGTTGAGGGCGTCGTAGCGGGGGGCGATGCGGTCGAACATCGCGCGAACCGTCCGCTCCTTGTCCGTCCCGGTAGGCAGGCCCGCGTCCGCGGGGAGGCCGGCGTTCTGGGCACGGGTCACCCGTACATCCTGCTCAACGCCGCCCGGCCGCCGGCGTGCGGCCCACCGGGAGGGGGTGAAACCATCGGGACATGACTGAGCTGGCCCGCCGCATCGGTCTCGGGCTCGCGGCTCGCGGCGAGATCTCGGACGCGGTCCGGTGGAGCTCGGCCGCCGCCGACCGGGGCCTGGAGTCGGTCTGGATCCATGACTCCTACTTCGAGCGCGACGCCGTCACCTACGCCTCCGCAATCGCGTCCCAGGTGGGAGGGGTCCGGGTCGGACTCGGCGCGCTAAACCCCTACACCCGCCACCCCGTGGTGCTGGCCATGACCGTGAGTGCACTCGACGCGATGGCCCCCGGTCGGATCTCGCTGGCTCTGGGCTCCGCGCTGCCGCTGCGCCTGGCCCAGATGGGCATCCCTTACTCGTCGACCCAGGCGCCGGAGCGGGTGTCCCGAGCGATCGATGACCTGCGCACGCTCTGGCGGGGCGAGCGGCTGCCACCGGCGGCCGAGGGGGTGCCACCGCTCCAGCCGATGTTTCCGCCGGTCCACAACGTGCCGATCTTCGTCGCCGGCTACCGCACGCCGATGGTCGAGCTGGCCGGCCGGAAGGCGGACGGCTACCTGGCCCGGCCGGCGGAGTCGCTGCCCGGGCTCGAGAAGATCGTCTCAACGCTGCGCCGATCGGCCGCGGCCGCTGGTCGAGCGCCTGACGCGGTGGAGACCGCCGGCTACCTGTTGACCCTCGTCGCCGACACCCGCCGGGAGGCGTTGAACCGCGCCAAGCGAGAGCCGTTCGTGATCTACATGATGAGCATCCTGTCCGACGTCACCCTGCGCCGGGCCGGGTTCGAGACCGGGATGCGGGACCGGATCGCCGCCGCCTGGCGGGCCGAGGACTACCACCAGGCCGCCGAGATGATTCCGGACGAGCTGCTCGACGCCTTCATCCTCTGCGGCACCGTGGACCAGGTCGCCGCGCGTGCCGACCACTACCGCGCCGCCGGGATGGAGGTGCCGCTGCTGCAGCCGATCGTGCAGGAAGACGCTCAGGTCGAGGCCTGCCTGCAGGCGGCGGTCGCCTATGGCTCGCTGCAGCACGGCGCGATGGCCCCCGTGCCGGCGACCTCCGCACCGGCCGCCCGCTCCACCTCGACGCCGGGGTGGGTGGAGATCCTGCGGCCGTTCAGCTTCACGGCATCGGTCGTACCGGTGGCGACCGGCGGCGCGCTGGCCCTGCTGCACCAGCGGTTCGCGCCGGGGCTGTTCGTTCTCGCGCTGCTCGCCTCGATGCTCCTGCAGGCGGGGACGAACATCATCAACGAGATCTACGACGTCCGCCAGGGGATCGACTCGATCGTCTCGCCGCGGGCGAGCCATGCCATCGTCAAGGGACGGATAGCCGAGAAGCCGGCGTTCGGGCTGGCGTTCCTCGCCTTTGCAGCCGCTGCCCTGCTCGGGGTCGCGCTGGCAGTGGAGCGGGGCTGGCCAGTGATCGCGTTCGGCCTCGTCGGGCTCGTCGGCGGGTTCGGCTACACCGCGCCGCCCCTGCAGTACAAGTTCAGGGCGCTCGGCCCGCCCCTCGTGTTCTTCCTCATGGGGCCGCTGATGGTGATCGGGACCTACTACGTCGTCTCTGGTCGTCTCGGTTGGGACGCCGCGGTCGCCAGCATCCCGGTCGGCCTGCTCGTCACCGCGATCCTGCACGGCAACGAGTGGCGCGACATCTCCGAGGACGCCCGCGCCGGGATCTCGACGCTGTCGATCCGGTTCGGGCGGCGCGCCGCCCATCTCGGTTACGTCGCCCTGGTTATGGGCGCCTACCTCGTCCTTGCCACCGGGGTGATGCTGGCGGTGCTCCCGACCGGCAGCCTGCTCGCCATGCTCTCGCTCCCGCTGCTGGTCACGATCCTTCGCAACTCCGAGCTCGGCTCCGCGGGCTCGCAGCGCGCGATCGCCAAGATCGACTTGCAGACGGCCAAGCTGCACGCGACCTTCGGCGGCCTGCTCGTCGCCGGGCTGGTCCTGGCCGGTGTCCTGACATGATGCGGGGCACAGCTCGCCGCTTCGACGATCCGGTGCTCATCGGCGGGCTCACCTGCGCGTACGCCGCCTTCGGGGTGACCTTCCGCGGCAGCCGAAGCGCCTTCTGGACCCGCATGACCCGCACCGGCCTGGCGCTGGGTGGCCTGGCGCTGTCGGTCGAGCCGTCGCTGCGCCGGCTGCGGCCCACCCGCGGCGCCGCTGCCGGTGGGGCGGCCTCCGCCGCGGCGCTCTATGGGATCTTCCGGGTGGGTGACGTGCTGGCTCGACGCGTCATGCCGGCCGGTGCGGAGGAGATCGGCGACATCTACCTGCTCCGGACGCTCGAGCCGGCCGGCCGCATCGCCGTCCGCCTCGCCCTGGTCATCGGCCCGGCCGAGGAGCTGTTCTGGCGGGGTCTGGTCCAGGCCCGGTTACGGCGACGGTACGGCGATCTCGGCGGCACGGTGCTGGCGTCGGCGGCATACGGCGGAGCGCACCTGGTCACCGGCAACGCGACACTGATCGGCGCGGCTTCGGTCGCCGGTGCCTACTGGGGGGCACTGTCCACCGCCGGTGCCAGCATGGAGTCCTTGATCGCGAGCCACGTGCTGTGGGATCTCGTCACGTTCCTGGTGCTACCGACCGCGCCGGTCACGCCCGCAACCTGACCTAGACCGGGATCAGCCCCTCTCGGTCACCTCGAGCGGGGCAGAGGCTACCGGCTCGCCGCCGGTGTCGGTCAGCCGGAACAGGGAGACCGTGTGCCGGCCGGCCGGCAGCCTGGCGGCGAACAGGCCCGTGCCCCGGCACCCGGTCAGCGGCTGCTCCCCGCTGCCTGCCAGCGTCTGGCCAACCGTCCGGCCGGCCAACGGCTGGACTTCGAAGCCACCGCCGGCCGACTTGGTGAACCGGGCGACGTCCACGGCGACGATGACGGTGCCCTCGGCCGCTCCGGTGGCCGTCCAGCGCACCGGGTTGCCCTGACGGACCGACGCCGTGGACAGCGCCAACCGCGAGTTCGCGCAGTCCGCCGCCAGCTTCGGGGGCGAGCTGTTGCGGTTCGCCTGCACCACGCCGAACACCAGGGCCAGCGCGAACAGGGCGAGGATGACCCGCATCCGGGGACGCATCGGCCCCGCGAGGTCCAGGCCCGGCGCCGGCGGCGCGGCGTCGCCGTACTCCTGCCGCGCCTGCCTGGCCCGCTCCAGCCGGCCGGCGGCCGCCTCGTAGGGGTCGGCCGGCGCAGAGCCGCGCCGCCCGCGGCGCCGGTCCGGCATCTCAGCCCCCCGCCGGCGCCGGGGACCCGCTGCCCACCGACCGGGCGAGGAGCTGGGCAACGTCTACCACCTCTACGTCGTCGCGCGCCGTACCGTCCTGCTGCTTGGCGGTCACCGCGTCGGAGAGCATGACCAGGCAGAACGGGCAGGCGGTGGAGACGACGTCGGGGTCGAGGGAGAGTGCCTCGTCCACCCGCTCCACGTTGATCGACTTTCCGATGCGCTCCTCCATCCACATCCGGGCACCGCCGGCGCCGCAGCAGAACCCACGCTCCTTGCAGCGGGGCATCTCCTGCGAGCGGAGGCCCGGAATCGACGCCAGCACCGCACGTGGCGGCGTGTAGACCTCGTTGTGCCGGCCGAGGTAGCAGGGGTCGTGGTAGGTGATCTTCTGGTCCACCGGCGTGACCGGCGTGAGCCGGCCCTCTTCGACCAGCCGGCCGAGCAGCTGCGTGTGGTGGACCACCTCGTAGTGCCCGCCGAGCTGCGGGTACTCGTTGGCGATCGTGTTGAAGCAGTGCGGGCAGGTCGCGACAATCTTCCGTACGCCGGCCGAGTTGAGCGTCTCGACATTGGCCTGCGCCAGCATCTGGAAGACGTGCTCGGCGCCGAGCCGGCGGGCCGGGTCCCCGGAGCAGGACTCCTGCGGGCCCAGCACCATGAACCTCACGCCGGCCGTGTGCAACAGCTCGACGAACGCCCGCGCCGACTTCATCGAGCGGTCCTCGGAGGCGGCCGCGCAGCCGACCCAGTAGAGGTACTCGACGTCGTCGGGCAGGTGGCGACCCTCCTCGAGGACCGGTACGTCGAAGGGCAGCCCGTCGGCCCAGTCCATCCGCTTGCGCGCCGGCAGCCCCCACGGGTTGCCCTGGTTCTCCAGGTTTCGGATCATCGTGCCGGCCTCGCTGGGGAACGCCGACTAGATGAGCACCTGGTAGCGGCGCAGGTCCATGATGTGGTCGACGTGCTCGATGTCGACCGGACACTGCTCGACGCAGGCGCCGCACGTCGTACATGCCCACAGCACGTCGGGGTCGATGACCCCACCCTCCGCCAGCGTGCCGACCAGCGGTCGCTCGGCCTGCTCCGGCCCGGAGCCCGGCACCCGGCCGAAGCCGGACTCCGGTACGTGCTTGTGCGTCGGGGTGATCGGCCGCGCGTCCTCCTCGATACCGGTGACGGCCTTGGTCGCCTCGGGCCGGTCGCCGTTGGCCGCCAGCAGGTACGGCGCCTTGGCGAACAGGTGGTCACGCAGGTCCATGATCACGAGTTTTGGCGAGAGCGGCTTGCCGGTGTTCCAGGCGGGACACTGGTCCTGACAGCGGCCGCACTCGGTGCAGGTCGCGAAGTCGAGCATCCCCCGCCAGGTGAAGTCCTCGACCTTGCCGCGGCCGAAGACGTCGTCCTCACCGGGGTCCTCGAAGTCGATCGGCTTGCCGCCGGACTCCATCGGCAGCAGGGCGCCCAGCGCCTTGGGCTGCCGCTTGGTCGCCACGTTGATCGGTGCGGTACCGATGTGGAGGTGCTTGGAGTAGACCACCAGCACCAGGAAGCCGAGGATCACCGCGATCTGGGCCAGGATCAGGGTGGTCTCGACCATGTAGTTGGCGTCGTATGACAGGCCGGAGAACGCCCGGCTGACGGCGTACGACGCGAAGGCCCACCGACTCGAGCCGAAGGGGAAGTGGCCGGTGTTGACCTGGGCGCCGCGGTAGCCGAGCAGGGTGATGACCACCAGGGCGATCATCCCGAGGATCACCCAGGCCGAGCCGGTGTGGGAGCCGTAGAACCGCGAGGCCCGCTGTCGGCGGGCCGGCGCCTCGCGCACCCTGATCGCTGTGAAGACGGCCAGGGCGACGAGTACGGCCACGGCGAAGAAGTCCTCGAGAAAGCCCAGCCACCGACCGCGGCCGATCAGCGGGATCGCGAAGTCGTCGGCGAACAGGGCGCCGTAGGCCTCGACGATGGTGGCGCCGAGGATGACGAAGCCCCAGAACGTGAAGAAGTGTGCGATCCCCGGCACCGACCGCTTGAGCAGCTTGCGCTGGCCGAAGACCTCGGCCAGCTCGGCCCTCATCCGGCCGCCGGCGCCGTCCAGGCGGCCAGGGGCGGGCTGGCCGGTGCGGATCAGCCGGTAGAGCCACCACATCCGCCGACCGGCGACGGCGAGAGCCAGCAGTGTCAGCCCCGCGCCGATGGCCAGTCGCACCGCACCCCCGTGGTTGCCGCCGTTCGCTGCCGGCTTCGATCCTCGCACGCACCGGTGCGCACGGCGGGCTCGTCCACGCCATCGATCACCACCGGGCTCAGGGCAGGGCGGACCCGAGAAGCCAGTGCAGGATCGGGATCACCACCAGGGGCGCGGCGAGAACCAGCAGGGCGAGCACGACGAGCAGCGACAGCAGCCGGATGCGGAACGACGGCCCCCCCGACGGGTCGCGCAACCCGGTCAGCATGCGCCCAACGGTACGGGGCGAGGCTGGGGCTCGCGGCCCAAGTGCGGCGTCGGCGGACCCGACCGCCTGCGTCGGGTTAGATCAGAAACCTGCGTGGGAATGGCTCAAGTCGTACGACGTTGCACCAGGCAGCATGGCGGGGGACAGTTTCCCGCGCTCACTCAACGAATCACCCACTCTGGAGGAACCCCAATGGCACGTGCGGTCGGCATCGACCTCGGCACGACCAACTCCGTCGTCAGCGTCCTCGAAGGCGGCGAGCCCTACGTCATCGCCAACGCGGAGGGCTCGCGGACCACGCCGTCCGTGGTGGCCTTCGCCAAGAACGGCGAGGTGCTCGTCGGCGAGGTGGCCAAGCGGCAGGCGGTGACCAACGTCGACCGCACGATCCGCTCGGTCAAGCGCCACATGGGTACCGACTGGAGCACCTCGGTCGACGGCAAGGACTTCACCGCCCAGCAGATCAGCGCGTTCGTCCTGCAGAAGCTCAAGCGCGACGCCGAAGCCTATCTGGGGGAGCCGGTCGCCGACGCGGTCATCACCGTGCCGGCGTACTTCGACGACGCCCAGCGCCAGGCCACCACCGAGGCCGGCAAGATCGCCGGGCTGAACGTGCTGCGGATCGTCAACGAGCCGACCGCGGCCGCCCTGGCCTATGGCCTGGACAAGGAGAACGACCAGACCATCCTCGTCTTCGACCTCTGCGGCGGCACCTTCGACGTGTCCCTGCTCGAGATCGGCGAGGGCGTCGTCGAGGTCAAGGCGACCTCGGGTGACACCCACCTCGGCGGCGACGACTGGGACGCGCGGGTGGTGGACCACCTGGTCACCCAGTTCAGGAACGGCCACGGCATCGACCTGTCCAAGGACAAGATGGCGAACCAGCGGCTGCGCGAGGCGGCGGAGAAGGCAAAGATCGAGCTGACCAGCTCCAGCGAGACCACGGTCAACCTGCCCTACATCACCGCCAGCAGCGAGGGCCCGCTGCACCTGGACGTGAAGATCAGCCGCGCGGAGTTCCAGCGGATGACCCAGGACCTGCTCGAGCGCTGCAAGGGCCCGTTCCAGCAGGCGATCAAGGACGCGGGCATCTCGGTCGACAAGATCGACCACGTGGTGCTCGTCGGTGGCTCCACCCGGATGCC
>JBPCOX010000052.1:0-3612 GCA_050999825.1 Mycobacteriales bacterium | reverse complement strand
CGCCGTTGGCAGCAGCCGCGACCACGTGGTTGTTGGTGAGGATGGTTCCATCCGAGCGCAACAGAATCCCTGACCCCTCGCTGGAGCCGTTCGCGGCCGTGACGATGATCGACACGACGCTGGGCTGGACCGCGGCGGCCACCTTGGCCAGCTGCTGCGTCGAGGCTGCGGAGCTGGTGAGAGCCACCGGGGCGGGTGCCGTCACGACCGTGGTCACCGTCGGCGTGGCGAAGTGGCCGGCCAGCGCGGCACCCGTCGTACCGCTGCCGATCGCCACTGCGGCGAGTGCACCGGCGGCGATCGTCCGCCGGCGCCACCGGCCGGTCGGGCGGGGTCCGGTCCGCGGATCGGGTCCGGCGGCGGGCTGCGGGCCGGTGTCATCGACTCCCCCCCGGTCCGGCCAGTTGGCCGGATGGAGTTGGAAGTCGGACGGCGGTGGGCTGGGGCGGGTATTGGTATCCATGCCTGAAACAGTCGCCCACCGTGCTGGGTGCTGGCTCGAAGTTGCCTGGCAACCTCCTGGGAGTAGCGATCGTTCCTGCTCGCGCCCTGGTTACGCCGCCAGGGCCGGTCCGCACGACGCGGCCCGGCCCTGGCGTGGGGCGGAATGGGAGCGGCTCAGCTGTTGTAGACGGTCGGGTTGGTGCTGCTCTCGCCGCCGCCCGGCGGCATGCCGCGGCCATGGTGGCAACTCCGGCCCCTGCCGGCGTTCACGGCCGTGACGGTGAAGCTCCTGTCCAGCAGCACCTGCAGCCGGGTGCCGTCGGACCTGGTGACGTGTGCCTCGTACGCCGCGCCTGTCCCCTCACGGGGGTCCTCTGCCGACATGCGCTGCACTGTCGCGCCGGGCAGCTCGGCCAGCACGGCGGCCTTGACCCTGTCCGCCGTTGCGCCGGTCAGCTCCTTCTCGTTCCCGAGGTGCCGTAGACCGCCTCGGGGGTCGGGTGCGGCGGGGCTCGCGGGCGTCGAGGTGTTCGGCGACGGACTGGCGGCGTCGGCGATCGCGGGTACGGCGATGGCCAACAGGCCGAGCACCGCTACGGCCCCTACCGCCGCGGTGGCCTTGGTCCTCTTTCGAGTCATCTCGCGTCCTTTCTGTCTGCTTTGCGGGTTCGGTCGATGGAGAGGCTGCCTACCGTGCCTGTAGCCAGCCTCGTCGCGACCTGTGTATCCGCTGCGAATCTCGAGACGGGGCTCACAGCGTCCTAACAGGCCACGTTCAGGAATGCTGAAGGTCGCGGGTCCACGCTGGGATTGGTCCCGACGTACCACCGACCGTCAGGGAAAGGACCGCATGGCCGCACCGGTTGGCTCCGCTAGGCCTGAGGCGCGGTTGCTCGTGGTCGATGACGAGCCCAACATCGTCGAGCTCTTGTCGATGAGTCTTCGCTACGCCGGCTTCGAGGTGGCCACCGCGACCAACGGCCGGGAGGCGCTCACCGAGGCGCGAAGCTTCCGCCCCGACCTGGTGCTCCTCGACGTCATGCTGCCCGACGTCGACGGGTTCGACGTCGTACGCCGGTTGCGCGGTGAGGGGATCCGGGTGCCGGTGCTGTTCCTGACCGCTCGGGACGCCACCGAGGACAAGATCACCGGCCTGACGCTGGGCGGCGACGACTACGTCACCAAGCCCTTCAGCCTCGAGGAGGTGCTG
The DNA here is from genome assembly GCA_050999825.1 of Mycobacteriales bacterium. Taxonomy (GTDB): domain Bacteria; phylum Actinomycetota; class Actinomycetes; order JALYNC01; family JALYNC01; genus JBPCOB01. The sequence continues at coordinate 1,958 of JBPCOX010000052.1, read as the reverse complement.
GCCCGCATCCGGGCCGTGCTGCGGCGCCTGCCCGGCGGGAGCTCGAACGGCGCCGTGAGCGCCAAGCTGAGCTTCGCCGACCTCGAGCTCGACGACGACACGCACGAGGCGTGGAAGGCCGGATCGGCGATCGCGCTGTCCCCGACCGAGTTCAAGCTGCTGCGGTACTTCATGCAGAACGCCGGTCGGGTGCTGTCCAAGGCGCAGATCCTGGACCACGTGTGGCACTACGACTTCGGCGGCGATGCGAACGTCGTCGAGTCCTACGTCTCCTACCTGCGCAAGAAGGCGGACACCACCGAGCCGCGGCTGATCCACACCTTGCGTGGCGTCGGCTACGTCCTCCGGCTGCCCCGATCGTGACGCCTGGGCCGGGGCTGGCGCGGGCCGTCCGCAACCTGCCGGCGACCACGCCGCTGCGGGTCAAGCTGGTGACTGCCCTCCTGGCGCTCGTCACCCTCGCGCTCGTGGTCGCCGGGATCGCCGGTACGACGGCGCTGCGCACCTATCTGTTCGACCGGGTCGACGCCAACCTGGCCGCCAGCGCGCGCGGACTGCTCGAGCACGGTCGAAGCGGTCCGCCCGGCCCGCGCGACGGCCCGGCGCTGTCCACCGCGTACTTCACCCAGGTCACCGACGGCACCGGAGCGGGTTCCTCGGAGCTTCGGGTGCCCACCGGCAGCCGACAGGCTCCACCCGTCCTGCCCAAGCTCACCCAATCCGTGCTGGCCCAGCGGGACGGCAGATCCTTCACCGCCCCATCGCAGGGGACCGGCCATCGCTGGCGGGTGCTGGTCTCCGCGCTGCCGGACGGCTCCGGCGCGGTGACCGTGGCGACCACCCTCGAGGACGTGGACAGCACCGTCCGCCGCCTTCAGCGCATTAACCTCCTGGTCAGCCTGCTGGTGCTCGGCGGCCTCGGACTGGTCGGCTACCTGGTCGTCCGCCGCAGCCTGCGACCTCTGGTCGAGGTCGAGACGACCGCCGCCGCCATCGCCGGCGGCGACCTGGCCCGGCGGGTGCCCAACGCCGACCGGCGCACCGAGGTCGGCCGGCTGGCAACGGCTCTGAACGCGATGCTCAGCCAGATCGAGTCGGCGTTCTCCGCCCAGCGGGCGTCTGAGGCCAGCGCCCGGGCGTCAGAGGAGCGGATGCGACGGTTCGTGGCCGACGCGAGCCACGAGCTGCGTACGCCGCTCACCTCCATCCGCGGCTTCGCCGAGCTGCACCGGCAGGGGGCCGTCCCAGACGCGGCGACGGTCAGCCGGGTGATGCGCCGCATCGAGGATGAGGCGAGCCGGATGGGACTGCTCGTCGAGGATCTCCTGCTCCTCGCCCGCCTTGACCAGCAGCGTCCGCTCGAGCGCCGCCCGGTCGACCTGCTCACCCTCGCCGCGGACGCCGTGCAGGACGCCGCTGTCGTGTCGCCCGACCATCCGACCCGGCTGCACGTGACGTCGGACGAGGCCGCGCTACCGCCGGTCGTGCTGGGTGACGAGGCCAGGCTGCGGCAGGTGGTGGCGAACCTGATGTCGAACGCGGTCACCCATACCTCGGCCGGGACGGCGATCACGGTGGTTGTCGGTGCGTCGGGGGAGAACGCCGTCCTGTCGGTCGCCGACACCGGCCGGGGGCTCACCCCCGACGACGCGGCCCGCGCCTTCGAGCGGTTCTACCGGGCCGACTCCTCCCGGACCCGCGCCCACGGCGGCACCGGGCTCGGGCTGTCGATCGTCGCCGCCCTGGTAGCCGCGCATGGAGGCACCGTCGAGCTCGAGACCGCGCCCGGGGCCGGGGCGCGCTTCACGCTGCGCCTGCCGCTGTACCGCGCCAGTTCGGTCGGGCGGACCGCCGTCGACGGGCAGCCGGCCGGCGCGGCGCTGGGCGGCACCTGACCCTGCCCGCCCGACCGTGTTGCTTCTACTCGCCGTTTCGGCCCGTTTCGGCGAGTAGAAGAA
>JBPCOX010000184.1:0-4347 GCA_050999825.1 Mycobacteriales bacterium | reverse complement strand
GCCGATGCCAGTGCCCACGCCGGGCCGACCGGCCTCGCCGGGCGACCCGATCCGGGCCAGCACGGTGCTCCCCGCCGTACGCCGGCCGGTTGCCCTGGTGACCGCCGACGGGCTGACCCTCGAGGGCGAGCTGGCAGCTCCGGCCGGGCGGCCGGCGGTGGCAACGATGGTGTGCCTGCACCCGCTGCCGACCGCCGGTGGCTCGATGGACAGCCACCTGTTCCGAAAGGCCGCCTGGCGGCTGCCCGCCCTCGCCGGCATCGCCGTGCTGCGGTTCAACACCCGGGGCACCGGCGGCAGCGAGGGTCACTTCGACCGCGGCGAGGCAGAGCGGTACGACGTCGCCGCCGCGCTCGACCTGGTCGAGGCCGGCGTGGGCGGCGAGTTGCTGCCCGACCCGTGGCTGGTGGGCTGGTCGTTCGGTTCCGAGCTGGTGCTGCGCTACGGCTACCAGGACGCCACGGTGGCCGGCGGCATCCTGATCTCGCCGCCGCTCAAGCTTGCCGGCGCCGCAGATCTGGCCGGCTGGGAGCGGACCGGGAAGCCGCTGGTCGCCCTGATCCCAGAGAACGACGACTACCTGCGCCCGGCGCAGGCGCGGCAGCGCTTCGCCGCGGCCCCCAGCGCGGAGATTCTCGCGATCGAGGACGGGAAGCACCTGCTGGTGGGCGCCCGGCATACCGGCAGGGTGCTCGATGAGATCGCGGCTCGGCTCGCGCCCGGTTCGAGGCCGCTGCCGACGACCTGGGAGCCGGACCGGTGAACAGCTTCTCCCTTGCCGGCCGAACCGCACTGGTGACCGGTGCCTCCCGTGGGATCGGCCGCGCCGTGGCACTCGGTCTGGCCGCGTCCGGTGCCGACGTGGCGCTGGTGGCCCGTACCGAGGCGGCGTTGGTCGAGGTCTGCACCGAGATAGAAGCCGGCGGCCGCAAGGCCGTCGTACTGCCCTGTGACGTCACCGACCCCGCCGCCGTGGCGCGCATGGTGGCCGCGGCGATCGAGCGACTGGGTCAGCTCGACGTCGTGGTCAACAACGCCGGCGGCACGTCTTTCCGGGCACCCTTCACCCGGATGCGGCCGATCGGGTGGGACAAGGTGCTGCGGCTCAATCTCGACTCGGTCGTCTCGGTCTGCGCGGCGGTCGGACCGCACCTGCTCGAGCGCGGCACCGGCTCGGTGATCAACATGGCGTCGGTGGCCGGCCTGGTCGGGACTCCCCAGCTGGCGCCGTACGGCGCCGCCAAGGCCGCGGTGATCTCACTGACCCGCTCGCTTGCCATGGAGTGGGGCGAGTCCGGCGTCCGGGTGAACGCCCTCTGTCCCGGCTGGACCAAGACCGAGCTGAACGAGGGGCTGCGGACCGATCCCGCCGTGGCCGGCGATCTGGTGGCGGGGTCGGCGCTCGGCCGCTGGGCGGGTGTCGAGGAGATGGTCGGCCCGACGGTGTTCCTGGCCAGCGACGCGTCGTCGTACGTCACCGGTGCCGTGCTCGTCGTCGACGGCGGGCTCACCGCTGGTGGCCGGTAGGTTCGCCAGCGATGCCGGTCGAGCTGCGGTGTGACGACGTCGGGACCGGGCTGCCGGTCGTGCTGCTGCACGCGTTCCCGCTCTCCGCGGCGATGTGGTCGGCGCAGCGGGAGGCGCTGTCGGCCGACTACCGCGTGCTGACCCCCGACCAGCGAGGCTTCGGGGGCTCACCGCTGGGGGACGACGAGCCGTCGCTGGACGCCGTCGCCGACGACGTGGCGGCGCTGCTGGATGTGAAGGCGATCGACCGCGCCGTGGTCGGCGGGCTGTCGATGGGCGGCTACGTGGCGATGGCCTTCGCCCGTCGCCATCCCGAGCGGCTGGCCGGTCTGGTGCTCGCCGACACCAAGGCGAGCGCCGACGCGCAGCCCGCCCGGGACAAGCGCGAGCGCATCGCCCGCGCCGTGCTGGCGGCGGGGAACGCCGCCGTCCTGCTCGAGGAGGTGCTGCCGACGTTGCTGGGCGACACCAGCGAGCGCGAGCGACCGGAGGTGGTCGCGGCCGTCCGGCAGATGGTGACCGACGCGCCCGCCCCGGCGGTGGCCTGGGCGCAGCGGGCGATGGCGGCCCGGCCCGAGTCCTTGGCGTCGTTGCGGTCGGTCGGCGTACCGACGCTGGTGGTCGTCGGTGCGCAGGACCGGCTCTCACCCCCCGAAGAGGCGCAACAGATCGTGGACGTCGTACCGGGAGCCGAGCTGCGTCAGATCGCCGCGGCTGGCCATCTCTGCGCCGTCGAGACACCGGCGGAGTTCACCCGGGCGGTCGGCGACTTCCTGACCCGGCTCAGCTAGCGCGCGTCCTGGCTGGGGGTGACCACCTCGCGGAGCACCAGCGAGATGGCCGCGGCGGTCGGAATGGCGATCAGTGCGCCCACGACCCCCAGCAGTGCGCCGCCGATGAGCGCGGCCACCAGGGTGGCGGTTCCACTGACCTCGACACTGCGCCCCATCACCCGCGGGTAGATGAGGAAGTTCTCCACCTGCTGATAGATCACGAAGAAGGCGAAGGCGGCGATGCCCACCGGGATGGATACGAAGAAGCACACCGCCGTGACCACGATGGCGCCCAGCGTCGCCCCGATGAGCGGGATGAGGTCGGTGATGGCGACCAGCATGGCGAGCGCCAGTGGGTAGGGCACGCCGGCTATGAGCAGGAAGATGAATGCCGCGCTTCCGGCGATGCCGGCGATGGTCAGCGCGCCGGCGACGTAGCCGCCCACCTTGTCGAGGGTCTCGTCGGCCAGCAGGCCCACCCGGGCGCGGCGCGATCGAGGGACCATTCGGTACGCCGTGGCCTTGATCTGGTGGAAGGAGCCCAGGAAGTACAGCGTCAGGATCAGGATCGTCAGAAAGCTGAAGAACGCGCCGAGGACGAGCTTCCCCACTCCCACCACACCACCGAGCGCGGAGCTGCCGAAGCCACCGCCGGTGAGTGCTGTCCGCGCCTTGTCGAGGAAGTGGAACCGGGCGTCCAGGTCGGCGACCGTCCCGTTGTCCTGGAGCTTGTTGATGTACGTCGGCAGCTCGTGCGCGAACTGGCTGGTCTGGTTGACCACCGGTGGGATCACCGCGAAGCCGAAGCCGATGAAGAACAGGATCACCCCGGCGAAGACGACGCCGATCGCCCCCTTGCGCGGGATGCCGTGCCGCTCCAGCCAGGCGACCGTGGGGTTCAGCCCGATGGCCAGGAACGCGGAGATGACGACGAGGATGAGGACCTGGTGGACGTGGACCAGCGCCTGCAAGATCATGTATGCGAGAGCAACGCCCAGCGCCCCGGTGAAGCCGACCCGAAACGGCGACCGGGCGTTCAGCGGCCGGCCGGGTCGCCCGAACGGGTTCTCCTCGTCCGCCTTCGCCTCCAGCCGGCGTACCGCGGTGTCGAGCAGCGGGTCGTCCGCGGCGACCGTGGCGACCTCCGCCGCCTCGACCGCAACCGAGCGAGCCTCCATCGCCCCCGAGCGGGCCGCGACCGCGTCGGCCCGCGCCTCGACCGCACCGGCGCGCGCGTCGTCGGCGTCGGAGCGGGCCGCGACCGCCTCGGTCCGCGCCTCGTCGGCGGACTGGGCAGCCTCGAGGGCCCGCTCGGCCGAGGCCTCGAGGTCGGCCGGTTCGCTGCGCTGGTCTGTGCTCACGACACCGCTCTCCGCTGCGGGCAACCGAAATTGGCCGCCGGTACGCGTTGTGCCCCGCAAGCGCGGGGTTCAGGCGCCGGTGCCGGCGGCGCCCATGGCGGCCGCCAGGCCGTCCCGCAGCCTCGTGAGCTCCGCCCGGATCGCGTCCCGCTGCCGGGCCAGCGCCTCGACCTGCTGCTGGGCCGCCTGGGTCGTGCCCGCGGCCTGGCGGCGCGCCTCCCCGACCACCCGGTCCGCTTCGCCGCGGGCCTTGGCCACCAGAGAGGCCGCCTGCTGCTCGGCCGCCCGGTTGCGCCCCTCGCGCTCCTTGGCGTTCGCCGCCTCGTGCTGCTGCAGTTTGCCCTGCAGCGACTCTGCCTCGGCCCGACCGGCCGCCCGCAGCGCGTCGGCCTCCTGCTCGGCCAGCGCGAGCATCTTGCCGATCCGCTCACCGAGCGCTTCGTACGTCGGCCGCCCCCGCGCGAGCTCGGCCTGCATTGCGCCCGCGTCACGACGGACCCGGACGACCTCTTCGCGAGCCGAGCTGGCGGTCTGCTCCGCCGCCGCGGCGTGCTGCTCTGCCGTGGCCAGCAGCTCCTCGAGCCAGGCGACGTGGCGGTCGACCTGGGTGCGGTCGTAGCCGCGCAGCACGACATCGAAGCCGCGCTGCTCGGTCTCCTCCTCCAGCGGTACCAGGCTGGTGGTCG
>JBPCOX010000269.1:0-2560 GCA_050999825.1 Mycobacteriales bacterium | reverse complement strand
CCAGGACGACACCGGCCGCCAACGTGACCAGGGCTGCAAGGCCGAACACCGTGGCCGAACGGGCGGTGCTGACGCCCTTGCTCGTCGCTTCGTGCTCGGTCTTCTGCTGCGAGTGCCCGCGCGGTGGTTCCTGGTTGTCCGGGGCCTCCCCGGACTCGTGCCAGGGAAGGGAGCTGCTGGCGCGTTGCAGCAGGACCAGCCCCAACACCCACAGGACGACGATGAGCAACGCATCCGGGGTCATCCGGAAGGCAACCAGGTCACCGGGCAGCTGGGAGCCGGCCACGACGACCGCGAGCACGGCGATCACCAGCACGGACTCCAGGACGAGCATCAGCGACGCGGCGCGGTAGGTCAGCGGTCGCTCTCCTTTGACGCCGATGTCGAGCGCCACCAGCACCACGGTCTGGATCGCGATGCCGCCCAGGATGTTGCCGACCGCCACCGAGACGTTCCCCGACGCCGCTGCAGTGGTGACGATGGCGATCTCCGGCAGGTTCGTCGCTACCGCCAGCATGATCAGGCCACCCAGTGCCTGACCCAGGTGCAGCCGGGTGGACAGCACGTCGGTCTGGTTCGAGAGCTGGACGCCGGCCACCCAGATCGCACCGGCGGCGGCCGCGAAGATGACCACCAGGAGCCACAGTGACAGCCCCGCCATCACGCCCGGCGCCCGATCGCGGAGCCGATCGCAGAGCTGATCGCGGCGAACGCGCGCCCGCCGAAGGCCACCATCCGGGCTTCGTCGGCCTCGGTCTCGGCGCTGCCCAGCGTCTCGACGGCAGCGGCGACCGCGTCGTCGTACGGCCAGCCGTAGACGCCGGCGGACACCAGCGGGAACGCCACCGTCCGGGCGCCCAGCTCGTCGGCGACACGGAGCGCGTTGGCGTAGCACGAGGTGAGCAGCGAACGGTCTCGCTGGCCGATGCGGTAGTTGGGCCCGACGACGTGGATCACCCACGTGGCGGGCAACTCGCCGGCCGTGGTCCAGCCGGCCTGACCCGTCTCGAGTCCGTCGGGGAAGCGCAGCTTGCAGTCCGCGAGCACCGCCGGTCCCCCGGCGGCATGGATGGCGCCGTCCACGCCACTGCCGCCGCGCATCGCCCTGTTGGCTGCGTTGACCACGGCGTCGACCCGCTGCGTGGTGATGTCCCCCCGGACGACGGTGAGCTGCACGGTTACCTCCTCCGTGCCGAGCGCGTCAGGGACTCCGGAGAGACGTGGAGCAGGCGCAGCACGGCCTTCTCCATCGCGGCCTGACGTTCGGCGGGATTCCTGAACTTCCGGCGGTGGACGGACTCGATCGTGACGCCGTCCTCGTAGAGGTCGATCACCCGTGGGTCGACGTAGGAGTTCCGAGCGATCGTCGGGGTGTTGCCGAGGAACTCGGCGACCTCCTTCATCGCGCCGGCAACGGCCCGCTTGCGCGAGGCCCTGGTGTCGCCAGGCTCCTCGGAGGCGGCCAGGGCAGCCGCCGCGAGCACGGTTGCGTGCCAGGTCCGGAAGTCCTTGGCCGTGAGGTCGGCCCCGACGCACTCGCGGAGGTAGTCGTTGACCCGTGCCGCGTCGAGGTCGAGCCACCCTTGCTCCTTGTAGGCGAGCAACCGGGCACTTCCTCCGCGCCTGCGCCGCATCGTCTCGATGGCTGCCGTCGCCAGGTCGTCGTCGATCTCGATCCGGTGCTCCACGCCGGACTTGCCGACGAAGTCGAAGACCAGCAGCTTCCCGCGGCGCGAGACGTGGCGGCGCTCGAGGGTGGTCAGTCCGAACGACTCGTTCTCGGCGTAGACGTCGCTGCCGATCCGGAAGTAGCCGAGATCGAGGAGGCGTACGGCGGTGGCCGCGGACCGCTCCCGCGACATACCGTCCTGGGCCAGGTGCTCGGCCAGCACCAGCCGCGCCTTGGGCAGCCGCCTGGCCACGTCGCTGACCCGACGGAACTTCTCCTCGTCGCGCTTGGTCCGCCAGTCGGGGTGGTAGAGGTACTGCCGACGGCCGGCGTCGTCGGTGCCGACCGCCTGGACGTGGCCGTTGGGGTGGCGACAGATCCACACGTCGCGCCACGCCGGCGGGATCACCAGCGCCTTGATCCGGGCCACTTCGGGGGCGCCGAGCCGCTGGCCGTGCTCGTCGAGGTAGACGAACCCCTTGCCGGCCCGGCGGCGGCTCCAGCCGGGGTCGTTCGGGGACACCGTGCGCAGTCGGACCACTGCGCCAGTCTGACGGCGACGCCCGGCGGTGTCATCCGTCCCGGAGGGTGGCGCGGGACGCAGAGTCACCGGCCCGGCAACAGCTCGGCCAGTCGCGGGGTGACCCGCCAGGTCTCGGTGAGGCTCTCCAGCTCCTCCCGCGCCGCCGCTCTCGGCTCGGCGCCGGTGCGCAGCGCCCGGAGCATGGTGTTGCGTGGGGTGTGCTCGCTGCCGACGAACTCCACGACGTCGACCCGGTACCCGTTGATCCGCAGCAGCGAGGCCCGCAAGGCGTCGGTGAGGGTGTCGGCGAGGCGCTCGCGCAGGATCCCGTCGCGGGTCAGCATCGCGTACGGCGCGGGGGTGGGCGC
>JBPCOX010000268.1:0-8317 GCA_050999825.1 Mycobacteriales bacterium | reverse complement strand
CTCAGCCGAGGCGCTCTACCAACCGCGAGTGCTCGTCCCACAACGGCGGCGGCAGGTGGTCGCCGAACTTCTCGTAGTCGGGCACCATCCGGGCGGCCTCCTCGCGCCAGACCTCATCGTCGACGCTGAGCAGCAGGTCGAGCTCCTCGTCGGTGAGGTCGAGGCCCTCGGTGTCGAGCGCGTCCCTGGTCGGCAGCCGCCCGATAGGCGTCTCCTGCGCGTTCGCCACGCCGTCGAGCCGCTCGGAGATCCACTTGAGCACCCGGCTGTTCTCGCCGAAGCCCGGCCAGACGTAGCGGCCGGCCGAGTCCTTGCGGAACCAGTTGACCCAGTAGATCCGGGGCAGCTTGTTCGCGTCGGCCCCCTCCCCGGTCCGCAGCCAGTGACCGAAGTAGTCGCCCATGTTGTATCCGCAGAACGGCAGCATCGCGAAGGGGTCGCGGCGCAGCTCGCCAACCTTGTTCTCCGCCGCCGCGGTGCCCTCGGAGGCGACGTTCGAGGCCAGGAACACCCCGTGCTGCCAGTCGAAGGACTCGGTGACCAGCGGTACGGCGCTCGCCCTGCGGCCGCCGAAGAGGATCGCCGAGATCGGGACGCCCTTGGGGTCCTCCCACTCCGGTGCGATCGCCGGGCACTGCCCGGCCGGCGCAGTGAAGCGGGCGTTGGGGTGCGCGGCAGGCTCCGCTGAGTCCGGGGTCCAGTCCCGGCCCTTCCAGTCGGTCAGGTGCGCCGGCGGGGTATCGGTCAGCCCTTCCCACCAGACGTCGCCGTCATCGGTGAGCGCGACGTTGGTGAACAGGCAGTTGCCCCACAGGGTCGCGATCGCGCTGGGGTTGGTCGACTCCCCGGTGCCGGGCGCGACCCCGAAGAAGCCGGCCTCCGGATTGATCGCATACAGCCTTCCGTCGTCGCCGAAGCGCATCCAGCAGATGTCGTCGCCGACGGTCTCGGCCGTCCAGCCGGGCACCGTCGGCTGCAGCATTGCCAGGTTGGTCTTTCCGCACGCGCTGGGGAAGCCGGCGGCGACGAAGCGTGGGCTTCCCTCGGGCGAGGTCAGCTTGAGGATCAGCATGTGCTCGGCGAACCAGCCCTCGTCCCGAGCCATCACGCTGGCGATGCGCAGCGCGTAGCACTTCTTGCCAAGCAGCGCGTTGCCGCCGTACCCGGATCCGAATGACCAGATCTCGCGGGTCTCGGGGAAGTGGGTGATGTACTTCGTGTCGTTGCAGGGCCAGGCGACATCGGCCGCACCCGGCGCCAGCGGCTTGCCGACCGAGTGCACGGCCGGGAGGAAGAAGGTCTCCTCGGTCATCAGGTCGAGCGCCGGCTTGCCCATCCGGGTCATGATCCGCATGTTGACGACGACGTACGCCGAGTCGGTGATCTCGATGCCGAGCTGGCTGATCGAGGAGCCGAGCGGGCCCATCGAGAACGGGACGACGTACATCGTCCGGCCGCGCATGCAGCCGTCGAAGAGGCCCTTCAGGGTGGCCCGCATCTCGGCCGGGTCCATCCAGTTGTTGGTCGGGCCGGCGTCCTCCGCCTTCTCGGAGCAGATGAACGTGCGGCTCTCGACCCGCGCCACGTCGCTGGGGTCCGACACGGCGTAGAAGCTGTTGGGCCGCTTGTCGGGGTTGAGCCGGCGCATGGTGCCCGACTCGACGAGCATCGAGGTGAGGCGCTCCCACTCCTCGTCGGAACCGTCGCACCACTCCACCCGGTCGGGCTGTGTCAGCTCGGCGATCTCCGCCACGAAAGCGAGCAGCTTGGGGTTAGTGGTGGGCGCGGTCTCGAGGCCCGGAATCGTCACTGTCACAGAAGCTCCTGGGGCCGGCAGTTCGCGTAGATCTCGGCGCACTCCGCCGCCAGCGTCGCGGGTGGCCGGAAAGGCCGCCATCCTACCGGACGTTCCTTGTCACGTCGCCGCAGGTCAGAGCCGCACCATGACCTTGATCGCGCGACGCGAGTCCATCGCGGCGTACCCGTCCGGGACGCCGTCGAGGTCGACCGTGAGGTCCAGCACCGGCGAGGGGTCGAGCCGGCCGGCGAGCACGTCGGCGAGCAGCTCGGGCAGGTAGGAGCGCACCGGTGCTATCCCGCCACGGACGCCGACGTTGCGACCGAACATGTCGGCGATGTCGAGCGAGTCGACCAGCTGCGGTACTCCGACATAGCCCACGGTGCCGCCGTCCCGGCAGATTGAGGTCGCGGTGCGGAAGGAGTCCTGGGTGCCGACGCACTCGAGAACCGCGTGCGCCCCGTGCCCGCCGGTCAGCTCGCGCACCGCGGCGATCGCCTCCTCGCCCCGCTGCGGCACGACGTCGTTGGCTCCGAAGCGGCGGGCGAGGGCCGTGCGGTCCTCGTGCCGGCCGAGCGCGATGATGCGTTCGGCGCCGAGTCGGGCGGCCGCGAGTACGCCGCACAGCCCGACCGCCCCGTCGCCGACAACGGCTACCGTTGCACCCGGCCGTACGCCGGCCGCGACCGCCGCGTGGTGGCCGGTCGCCATCACGTCGGTCAGCGGCAGCACCGCAGTGAGCCGCTCGTCGTCGTCGGTGAAGTCCGGCGGCAGTGGTACCAGGGTTCCGTCGGCGAGCGGTGCCCGGGCCGCCTCGCCCTGGCCGCCGTTGGTGTCTGCCCCCCAGAAGAGCCCGTTGACACAGGAGGTCTGCAGGCCCTCGCGACAGAACGCGCAGCTGCCATCGGAGATCGCGAAGGGCGCCACCACGAGGTCGCCGGGGCGGACCGAGCGGACCTCGGAACCGACCTCCTCGACCCGCCCCATCAGTTCGTGTCCGATCCGGGTGCCGGGCGCCTTGCTGCCCACGCCGCGGAAGGGCCACAGGTCGCTGCCGCAGATGCAGGCGTGTGTGATGCGCACGATCGCATCGGTCGGCGACTCGATCCGCGGGTCGGGCACCTCCTCGATCCGGACGTCGCCCGGGCCATGGAACATCGTCGCGCGCATGCGTCTCCGCTCTCTTGTGTCTCGGCGATCAGGCGGCGGGCAGCCGTCTCACTGATAGCTGAACAGGTCGGGGCTGGGGGTCAGCGCGACGGCCTCCTTGGGGGAGAACCGCTTGATGTCCTCGTCGTAGAACAGCTTGAGGCCGTTGTAGAACGGCCGCTTCACGTGCAGTTCGGCGTACTTCTGCAGCTTTGCCCCCCGGCTGCCGAACCCGTCGATGTGGAAGACAACGGCGAGGCCGGGGCGGGGCGCCACCTGCGGCTTGTCGCGCACCATCCCGAAGGTGAACTGGTGGATCACGAAGAGCTTCTGCGGCAGCTTCTTGCGAGCCACGATGCCGGCAAGGTACGCCGACACCGAGTTGATCTCGGCCGCGCTGGCTGACCCGATCACCTTGCCGGGCACCTGACCAGGGCCCATGTGCCACTCCGAGTCGAGCGCCAGCCCGACATCGGGCTGCTCGAGGAACTTCTCGTACCGGCGTACCTGGGACAAGAAGTCGGAGCGACCGGGCTGGAAGTCCAGGACGAGCAGGCCCTTCACCTTGCGGATGGCGTCGAGATAGCGCTGCACGTCGGCCGGGGCGGTGTCCTCGCTGTAGTCGCCGTCGTCGCCGGCGTGGGCCTGCGCCACCGTCGTGATCAACTCGAACGCCGGCAGCACCGGCCGGGTGGGGGTCTTGAACGGTGCGGCGGCCTTGAGGAGTCGTCGGCCGGCCTGCGCCGGCGTGCCCTCACCCAGTACTCCGAGCGCGGCAACCCCGGCACCGCCGTAGTAGCAGACCACCCGATAGCGCGGGAAGATCGTCCGGCCTCCGCCCGGGAGCTGGGCGAGCGGCACCGGCGTAGGACTGGGGCTGGCCAGCGGGGAGGTGGTCGCGCCGTTCGACGCGCCGCCGCCGGCTGCGCCCGGCCCCTCCCCCCGGAGTCCCGGCCTGTCGGTACCGGAACAGCCGGCCAGAGCCGCCGAACAGGCGAGGGCCAGCAGGACGGCAGCCGGACGCCGGGGCAAGGGAAGTCCCATCCCACGACGCTGCCCGACCGCCGGCCGGTTCACGCGTGCGACGCGCCGGCAACCCTCAGCCGGACAGGTCCGGACCGCTCGAACGCGCCTGCTCCACCCCGACCAGCGCGTCCCGCAGGCCGGAGATCCAGTCGTTCTGGTGCCGGCCCACGAGCCGCACGCACCAGGCGAGCGCATCACTCCTGCTTCGGGCCACGCCCGCGTCCACGAGGGTGTCGAGCACCTGGCGCTCGGGCTGGCGAAGCCGCGTCATCACCGGAACGCTGATCGTCGTGAACAGCTCCCGGTACCCACCCGTCTGCGCTCCCCACGCCACCTTGCGCCCGTAGCGTTGCTCTGCCTCGCGTGCGATCTCCATCCGGCGGTCCCGGGTGTCTTCCCGGAACCGCTGGATCCGACCGGTCGCGGCCGCTGCCTGCGTGGCCTCGTCACCGTCGACGGACGGTGCGGCGAGGGTTCCGACCACGACGATCTCGTCCCGGTCGGTGGCCACCTCGGGTGCGCCCTCGAACCAGCCGTCCGGGAGCCGGCCGGACAGCCAGCCGGTGAGGTCCTCGGTCGAGGCCGGCTCCGACGCCCAGCCTCCGCGGCGGCCGTGTGGGCCGCCTCTGCGTCCATGCATTTTCGTTCTCCTTGGATTGGTGATTACAAGCTTACACCATTGCGAACAAGCCTCACCGGCCCGGTATTCCACTACCGAGGGTTGCTGTCGGGGCGAGAACGGCGCAGCGGTGGCGACGGCGTAGGCCACCAGGCCCAGCAGGTAACGGACGTCGACGTCGCGGACGAAGGCGGGGTGGACCCCTTCCACGAGGCCCTCCACGTACGACGTGCCGCCAGATCAGGTTGAAGACGACCGCGCTGGCCGTGAGAGTGCCGCCGTAGAGGAGGACCGCTGTGCTGGCGTAGCCGCCCGCGGTGTGCTCGGCAACCAGCCGAGTGGGCAGGGGCAGGAACGCCACGCAGCCGAGAAGCAACAGGTTGAGCAGCAGCTGGTCGACCCGCTGTACGAGCCGGAATGGCGCGTGGGGGTTCGCCCAGATGACTCCGATCTGAAGGAAGGCTCGCCGCGTAGGCGCCGATCTGCGGCGGCGCGTGGCGCAGGGCCGTGCCTAGGGACTCTCCCGGCGGCTGCTCGACTCGCACATCGAGGATGAGCAGCGTGATCGCGATAGCCAGGACGCCATCGCTGACGCCGCGACGTCGACGTCCGGGAACCTCGAACGTCCGGGAACCTCGTACGCTCGGATCATGGCAATTCACCGGGTGCCCGGACCGGCGCCCGTCGCGATGGACGGCATCGCTGCCGCGCTACGACCGCTCGAGCGCAAAGTGCTGCCGGCGGCGGCGTACCTCAGCCCAGACGTCCTGACCTGGGAGCTGGAGCACCTTTTCGCCCGGTCCTGGGCCTGCGTCGGGCGGACCGGGGACCTGGCGCGGGGCGAACAGCGCGCGGTAAGCGCGGGCAGCGTCGGAGTGCTCCTCACCAAGGCCGACGACGGCACCTTGCGGGCCTTCGCGAATGTCTGCCGGCATCGGGGTCACGAGTTGCTGGCGGACGGTGCGGGGAACGTCGGGAGCGCAATCACCTGCCCGTACCACGCGTGGAGCTACCGGCTGGACGGGTCGTTGCTGGCGGCGCCCGGCTTCGTCAGCCTGCCGGGCGACCACGGGCTGACGCCACTGCCGGTGCAGGACTGGCGCGGGTGGGCCTTCGTCTCCGGATACGCCGGTCCGCGGCCCCTTTCCGACCACATCGGCGCGCTGGACGACGTGGTCGCGCCGTACGGGCCCGAGCGGCTGGTCCGCTGCGCGAGCGCTGACTATGTCGTGTCGGCCAACTGGAAGGTGATCACGGAGAACTACCACGAGTGCTACCACTGCCCGTTGATCCATCCGGAGCTGTGCGCGGTCAGCCCGCCGGACAGCGGGCGAAATTTCGACCTGCCCGGAGCATGGGTCGGCGGCCTGATGGACCTCGCCGACGGCGCGGCGACGATGTCACTCGACGGCATCAGCGGCGGCGTACCGATCTCGGGGCTGACCGACGGTGAGCTGCGCACGGTGGCCTACGTGGGGCTGTTCCCCAACCTGCTGCTCAGCCTGCACCCGGACTACGTGCTGACGCACCGGCTCGAGCCGCTCGCCCCGGGACGCACCAGGGTGACCTGCGAGTGGCTCTTCCCGACCGAGGCCAGCGAGCGGGACGGGTTCGACCCGGCGTACGCCGTGGCGTTCTGGGACCGGACCAACCGCCAGGACTGGACCGCCTGCGAGTCGGTCCAGCGCGGCATCGCGTCACCGCACTTCCGGCCGGGCCCGCTGGCACCTAAGGAGGACGCCGTACACCGGTTCGTCACGATGGTGGCGCGGGGCTACCTGGGCGGCTAGCCGGCGCTACGCCGACCGCCGGGTCCGCCGGGTCCGACTCCGCCCGGCCAGACCGGTCGGCTCCCACGGCTGCCAGTCGCGACCGTCGCGCGAGTCGGCCCCGAAACGCGGCGCCAGCAAGGCGGTCAGCAGGAGGAACGCCACAACCAGTGCGAATGCCATGCCACCAGCCTGCGCCGTCTGAGCGTTCCTGGCGAGTGGCAGGACTGACGCTCGACGGTGCTTTCCTGCCATACTCAACAGATGCTCCAGAACGTGGCGGTGCCGGTTGCCGACGGCGTGGCGGTCTTCGAGCTCGGCGTCATGTGCGAGGTGTTCGGCATGGACCGCAGCGCCCAGGGGCTGCCGCGTTTCGACTTCGCTGTCTGTGCGGTCGAGGAGCCGCCGCTGCGCACCACCTCCGGCTTCTCCATCGACACCCCGTACCGGCTGGACCGGCTGGCCGACGCGGATCTCATCGTGGTGCCGGCCTGGCGGGTCGAGGACCGCGGTGTGCCGCCGGCCTTGCTGCAGGCGCTGCGGGACGCCGTCGGCCGGGGCGCCCGGGTCATGAGCGTGTGCTCGGGCGCCTTCGTGCTCGCGGCGGCCGGCCTGCTGGACGGCCTTCGGGCCACCACCCACTGGCTGTACGCCGACCAGCTGGCGGCGCAGTTTCCCGACGTGCGGGTCGACCGCGACGTGCTCTACGTCGACGAGGGGCAGGTGCTCACCAGCGCCGGCACGGCGGCCGGCATCGACCTGTGCCTGCACGTCGTACGCCAGGAGCTCGGCGCCACGGTGGCCAACGCCATCGCGCGGCGGATGGTGGTGCCGCCGCACCGGGACGGCGGCCAGGCGCAGTATGTCGAGGCGCCGGTGCCGGAGCCGGGTCGCGGTGAGGAGCTCGGTGAGGTGCTGGCCTGGGCGCTCGGGCACATCGCCGAGCCGTTGACCGTCGAGGAGCTCGCGGCCCGCGCGCTGATGTCCCCCCGGACCTTCGCCCGCCGGTTCCGGGCGGTGACGGGCACCACCCCGCACCACTGGCTGCTCGGCCAGCGGGTGCTGCACGCGCAGCGGCTGCTCGAAGCCGGGAACCTCAGCGTCGAGGAGATCGCCCGGGTCTGCGGCTTCGGCAGCGCGGCGACCCTGCGCCAGCAGTTCACCCGTTGGCGCGGCACGTCACCGCAGGCCTACCGGCGCACCTTCCGCGCAGTGGGCTGAGCGCCCCCCCGACTAGGGCCGGCCACCCACCAGCTCGCGCAGCTCCGCCGGATCGGTGACCGGGCGCGCGCAGACGAAGTTGCGGCACACGTAGGCCGCCGCGCGGCCGTCGACCAGCGGTCTGCCCTCGAGCAGCGGCACGCCGCGCCCGGCGTCCGGGTCGCCGACAGCCACCACCGCGCCGGGCGAGGAGGCGCGGCGCGCGACCGCCACCAACGCCTCCGTCATCGGGTCGCCGGTCCGGCCGACAACGGCCACCTCGACCGGCCCGGCCAGCGCCGCCTCTCCCACCGCGGCGGCCCAACCGGTGAACCGGGCGTACCGGCCCATGATCGGGGCCACCGTGCGCAGGGCCGCCAGCGCGGCCTCCCGGTGCCGAGCGGAGCCGGTGTAGGAGGCGTACGTCAGCAGCGCGCCCGCCGCCGCAGAGGCACCGGACGGCGTCGCGTTGTCCGTCGGGTCCTGCGGCCGGCGTACCAGGGCCTCGGCGTCGTCGGCCGTGTCGTAGCAGCCGCCGCGGCCGTCGGCGAAGTGCTCGAGTACGACGTCGAGCAGCGACTCGGCGCCACCGAGCCGGCGCTGGTCGCCGGTCACCGAGAACAGCGCCAGCAGCCCCTCGGCGACGTCGGCGTAGTCCTCCAGCACGCCCGCGTTGGAGCCGGGCTTGCCGTCCCGAGACGTGCGGAGCAGCCGCTCCCCGGTCCAGTGCACATCGCGGAGAAGGTCCGCGCAGCG
>JBPCOX010000264.1:0-5503 GCA_050999825.1 Mycobacteriales bacterium | reverse complement strand
ATGTCGAGCTGCGCGAGCTGCACCGCGGGCGGGTCCTCGAGGTACGCGTGAACCCGGAGGACCTCGGCCGGGTCATCGGCCGCAACGGCCGCACCGCTCGGGCATTGCGCACCGTGATGAGCGGCCTCGGCGGCCGCGGCATCCGCGTCGACCTGGTGGACGTCGACGAGGTCGGCTGACCGCGGCGGTACGGCGGTGCAGCTGGTGGTCGGCCGGGTCGGACGAGCGCACGGCGTCCGCGGCGACGTCGCGGTCGACGTGCGCACCGACGATCCGGAACGCCGTTTCGCCGCCGGCTCGGTGCTCGACACGGAGCCGGCGGCGCGCGGCCCGCTCACCGTGGCCGACGCGCGGGTGCACTCCGGCCGACTGCTGGTCACCTTTGCCGGTGTGACCGACCGCGGCGGTGCCCAGGCGCTGCGCGGGCTGTTGCTGGTGGCCGACTCCGAGACCTCGCCCGCACCGGAGGATCCGGACGACTACTGGGACCACCAGCTGCTCGGGCTGGCGGCCGTCACCGTCGCCGGCGAGCCGCTCGGAATCGTCGAGGAGGTGCTGCACCCGCCGGGCGGCGACCTGCTCGTCGTCCGCCGGGAGGACGCCGCGGAGCTGCTCGTCCCCTTCGTCGCGGCGATCGTTCCCGAGGTCGACCTCGCTGGCGGTCGCCTCCTGGTCGATCCGCCGCCCGGCCTACTCGACCTCTCGGCGCCAGAATTGCCGGAGTAGGGAGCGGCGGACATGCGCATCGACGTGGTCACGATCTTTCCGGAGTACCTCGCCCCGCTGGGCGTGTCGCTGCTCGGCAAGGCGCGCGCGCGGGGGGTGGTCGACGTCCGCGTCCACGACCTGCGGAGCTGGACCACCGACGTGCACCGCACGGTCGACGACGCCCCGTACGGGGGTGGACCGGGGATGGTGATGCGAGCCGAGCCGTGGGCCCAGGCGCTCGACGCGGTGGCCGCGGAAGGTCCGCCGGGGACGCTGCCTCGGCTGATCGTGCCCACCCCGAGTGGGCGGCGGTTCACCCAGGAGACGGCCCGGGAGCTCGCTGCCGAGCCCTGGCTCGTCTTGGCCTGCGGCCGCTACGAGGGGATCGACGCGCGGGTGGTCTCCTACGCCGCCGAGGCGATGCCGGTCGACGAGGTGACGATCGGCGACTACGTCCTGGCCGGTGGCGAGGTGGCGGCGCTGGTGATCTGCGAGGCGGTGACCCGGCTGCTGCCCGGCGTACTGGGCAACGCCGAGTCCGCGGTGGACGACTCCTTCACGGCGGCCGCCGCCGGTCTGCTGGAGGGGCCGGTCTACACCCGGCCGGCGTCCTGGCGGGGGTACGACGTGCCGCCGGTCCTCCTGTCCGGCGATCACGGCGCGGTGGCGCGGTGGCGTCGGGAGCAGTCGGTTCGGCGTACCGCGCGGTATCGGCCCGACCTGGCCGCCGCCCTGGGCCCGGAACCGGCCGCCGAGCCCGACCGTTGGCGCAACGGAAGCTAACGAGCCGGTTCCTGTCCCGGTCGCGGTCTGTGGCACCATGGGATATCCCGCCAGCCTCTCGCCGCGCCACCCCGGGTTCCGGGGCGCCGAGCCGACACCTGGCCACCGACCTGTCCCCGCGCCGGCCGCGGGTCCGCAGCAACGAGGAAGCGACGACGCCATGCACATCCTGGACAGTCTCGACGCCGACTCCCTGCGCGACGACGTCCCGGGCTTCCGCCCCGGCGACACCCTGAAGGTCCACGTGCGCGTCGTCGAGGGCAACCGGTCCCGGCTCCAGGTCTTTCAGGGCGTGGTGATCCGCCGCCAGGGCGGCGGGGTACGGGAGACCTTCACCGTGCGCAAGGTGAGCTTCGGCGTCGGCGTCGAGCGCACCTTCCCGGTGCATACGCCGATCATCGACCGGATCGAGGTCGTCACCCGTGGCGACGTACGCCGGGCGAAGCTGTACTACCTCCGCGACCTGCGCGGCAAGGCCGCCAAGATCCGCGAACGGCGCGAGCCGGCCGCCCGTTGACGGCCGCGACATCCAACCTCCCGTGACAGCCGACGAGCGCACCGCCGTGTCGAGTGACGCGGGCTCCGCCGCGGTGCCGTCGCCCGCGAAGCCGAAGAAGGCTGGGGGCTCGTTCCTGCGCGAGCTGCCGTTCCTGCTGCTGGTGGCCCTCGGCCTGGCGTTGCTGATCAAGGCGTTCCTCGTACAGGCCTTCTACATCCCGTCCGGTTCCATGGAGAACACCCTCCAGGTCAAGGACCGGGTGCTGGTCAACAAGCTCGTCTACCGGTTCCGCGACATCCACCGCGGCGAGATCGTGGTCTTCAACGGGCTGGACTCCTTCACTCCAGAGGTGCAGGTCATCCCCCCGTCCAACCCGGTGCTGCGCACCCTGCAGTCGGTGGCCCGCGGCATCGGTGTCGCCCCGCCGGGCGAGGAGGACTTCATCAAGCGGGTGATCGGCGTACCCGGTGACACGGTGGCGTGCTGCGACGCGAAGGGGCGGGTCCAGGTCAACGGCGTGGCGCTCGACGAGCCCTACCTCTACCAGGACGACCACCGGACGTTCAGTGCGGTGAAGGTGCCCAAAGGCCGGTTGTGGGTGATGGGCGACCACCGGCAGTTCTCCGCGGACTCACGGTTGCACACCATGGACCCGGGCGGCGGCACGGTGCCCGCGGACAAGGTGATCGGCCGAGCGTTCGTGCGGGTGTGGCCGCTCAACCGGCTGGGCGTGCTGTCCGTGCCGGAGACATTCCATTCCAAGGCGCTGTCCTGGGTGCCGGCCGCGGCGCCGTACGCGCTGGGTCTGGTCGCAGCGGTGCCACCGGCACTGCTGCGCCGGCGTCGTCGCACCGCCGCCTGACCGCGGCCTCGGCTCACAGCTGACTCGGGCGTCGTACTCTCGCGGGCGCGATGGCTCTCACCGATCCGGCCCCCGTGACCCGCAGAGCCGCGCGGGTCCTCCTGCTCGACGATGACGACCGGTTGCTGCTTTTCCATGGGTTCGACCCGGGCGACCCGAGTCGGCCGCCCTTCTGGTTCACCGTCGGCGGTGGCCTGGACCCCGGTGAGTCCGCCCTCGACGGCGCCGCCCGGGAGCTGCGAGAGGAGACCGGCCTGGTGGGCGTCGAGCTGGGGCCGCTGGTCTGGGTGCGCGACACCGGCTTCCGGTTCGAGGGCGTCGACTACGTGCAGCAGGAGTACTTCCACCCCGCCCGGGTCACCTCAGCCACGGTCGACACGGGGGGCTTCAACGACGTCGAGCGCCGCTCAGTGCTCGGTCACCGCTGGTGGTCGGCCGCCGAGCTCGCCGCGACGGACGAGGTGGTCTACCCGCCCGAGCTGGCCGAGCTGCTGCCGGCGGTGATCGCGGGTGAGGTGCCCGACCCGCCGCTGGAGCTGGCTGGATGAGCCCGCTGCCGCGAGCCACCACGGTCCGCCGGGACGCCGGGCTGTGGGGCTATGAGCGCGCCCTGGCCCGGCACGGCTTCACTCCCGTCGCCGGTGCCGACGAGGCCGGCCGTGGGGCGTGTGCGGGGCCGCTGGTCGTGGCGGCCGTCGTACTGCCGGCCGGCCGTCGGGGTCAGGTGCCAGGGCTCGCGGACTCCAAGCTGCTCACCCCGGCCGCCCGCGAGCAGGTGTACGCCGAGGTGGTGGCGCGGGCGTCGGCCTGGCACGCGGTGGTGATCCCGGCCGCCGACGTCGACCGGATCGGCCTGCACGTCTGCAACGTCGCGGGCATGCGTCGCGCCTTCGCCGGCCTCTCGCAGCGGCCGGCGTACGCGCTCACCGACGGCTTCCCGGTGGCGGGGCTCGGGGTTCCGGGCCTGGCGATGTGGAAGGGGGACCGGGTGGCCGCGTGTGTCGCCGCCGCCTCGGTGGTGGCCAAGGTGACGCGGGACCGGATCATGGTGAAGCTGCACGACCGCTTTCCGGCGTACGACTTTGCGACGCACAAGGGCTACGTAACGCCGCAGCACGCCGCGGCGCTGACGGCGTACGGGCCCTGTCCCCAGCACAGGTTCTCCTACGTCAACGTCGAGCGCTCCATGGCGCCGGCCCGGGTGGGGGAGAATGTCGCGATGCCCGATCCGTACGCCGACAGGCGCCTCGCCGGAGACCTCGCATGAGCGCCGAGGACCTCGAGAAGTACGAGACCGAGATGGAGCTCCAGCTCTATCGGGAGTACCGCGACGTGGTCGGCCTGTTCAGCTACGTCGTCGAGACCGAGCGGCGCTTCTATCTCACCAACACCGTCGACCTGCAGGTGCGTAGCGCCGGTGGCGAGGTGTTCTTCGAGCTCACGATGGCCGACGCGTGGGTGTGGGACATGTACCGGCCCGCCCGGTTCGTCAAGAACGTGCGGGTCGTGACGTTCAAGGACGTCAACGTCGAGGAGCTGGCGAAAAACGAGCTCGAGATGCCGCCGGACCGCCCGGCCATCGGCGGCTGAGGCACCCGCCCACTTCGTCTCCTGGAGGATCTGTGACCGACGCCACGCCGTCCGACGAGCCCGGTCGCGCCAACTCGCCGGCCGCGCCCGGTGGCCCCCCCGGCGTGACCGACCGGGTGGCGCCCGGTCCGCCGCCGCCGGCGGCCAACCAGGGCAAGCACGAGCCGCCCTCGCCCGCGCAGGGCGTCACCGCAGCGGCGGGGACGGTTGGCAGCGCCGACCCGCAGTCGCCGCACGCCCTACCGCCGTCCCCGGCCGAGACCGGGACGCCCCGGCAGACGCTGAGCTCGCCGCTCGACCCGGTGGCCGATCTCGACGCCGCCAGGACGTCGCCTGGCGCCCCACCGCAGCCCGTTTCCCCGGGCACCTCGGCGCCGGGCAACGCGCAGGGTGTCAGCATGCCCGCCACCGAGTCGGCGCCGGGTACGTCGCAGCAGAGCCATATCGTCGAGGGCGTCCGATCGGTACCAGGTGCCGTTGCGGGCCGGCCCGAGGGCGAGGTCGACACGGAGAGCTGAGCCGGGCACGCGTGCGCCACGGGCGTCGCCGGCCCACCACCTCGCACCGAGGACGCCGGTCTCGCGCGGGGCCACAGCGGTGTCCACAGCGTCGGCTCCCCCGCCGTCAGCGTCCACAGGGTGCCGTCCGCCCCCCCGAGCCGTCGCCTGACCAGGCACCTTGGGGCCCGGAGGTGGTGGTGGTGCGCGCCAAGGACGCGGTTGGGCAGTACGGAGAGGACGTGGCGGCCCGACATCTGCAAGCTGCCGGGCTGACGATCGTGGAACGCAACTGGCGCTGTGCAGACGGTGAGATCGACATCGTGGCCCGGCACGGCGGCGTACTCGTGTTCTGCGAGGTCAAGACGCGAAGCAGCGTGGCGTACGGCGTACCGGCCGAGGCGGTGACGCCGGTCAAGGCGGCGCGGATCCGGCGGTTGGCCGGCCGCTATCTCGCCCAGCGCCGGCCGCCCTACTGTGAGCTGCGTTTCGACGTCGTCAGCGTGGTTCGTCAACCCCGTGGAGCGGCTGCGGTCGAGCATCTGCCGGCGGCGTTCTGATGAG
>JBPCOX010000185.1:0-4360 GCA_050999825.1 Mycobacteriales bacterium | reverse complement strand
CGCGGCCTCCGCGTCGGCCAGCGACCGGGCGGCGGCCTGGAAGTCGCGCACCACGTCGGCCTGGTTGCGGGCGATCCGGTCGAGAGCTCCGGCCCGGTCCAGAAAGGTGGCCGGGTCGCTGGTGAGGATCAGGCTGGCGAACCGGTCGGTTCCCCCGCTGCGGTAGGCCGCCGCGGCAAAGGAGGCCATCCGCGCCCGGCTCGCCTCGGTGCGGGCGCGCGCACGGGCCACCAGCTCGGCCGCCAGCGTGCTCGTGCGGCGGGCGGCCTGCAGCGCCACCACCGCGGCGTCGTAGTCCTCCACGGCCGCGTCGGCCTGCAGCCGCAGCGCGGCGATAGAGTTGCCAACCGCGGCCAGGGGGGGCCGGGGGTCGGCCGAGCTGGTAACCGCCGGCAAGGCGCCCGCACCTACCAGCGCGGCGGTGCCGACAACCAGAGCGCGGACCAGGACATGTCGGAACGGGGCGGTCGCCACGAAGGCGGCACTCCTTCTTCCTCGAACCGCCTACCAGGTCAGCTGACGGGTTCGGGCGGGAAGATCGCCCTACGGCGCCCATGGGCGCCGATTCACCCCAGGGAACCTTGGGTCCCCGGCTCCGGGCGCGCCCACGGCGTCGCTCCGGACTCGGCGGTGCCGACCACCGTCACCCCACGGTGACTGCCGAGTGGCGCGGCCAGGGCGCACCCTATTGATCCAGTAAGGCCCAGGGCAAACCGGGGTGTGGACGACCGGGAGGGCAGCTGGTCGGGAGGCCGCTCGCGGCCCCGGCGTCCCGCGCCCTCAGCCGGCGACCGCGCCGGGCTCCACCAGCCGCAGGGGCGGGATCAGGCCGCCTTCCGCGAGAGCCGCCAACGCCGCTCTCTCCTCGTCGTCTATCTCCACCCCGGTCGGCACGGAGCCGAGCAGGACCGTCACCACGCAGTCGCCACAGGCAAGCCCGCGCACCACGCAGTGGTCGCAGTCGATGAGCACGTCATCCTCCGGCCAGGTCGCGCCGCCGGCACGGTGCCGACCACTGGGAGGCTAGGAGCGGCCGCCGACAGTCTTGCGGGGCCTCCGGTGCCGGTCAGCCGCGATCGAGCCGCCGCAGCAGGGCGGCGGAGGGCACGGCCCGCGCACCCGCCTCTCGTACGCCGTCCGCGACCTCGCGGTCGCTCGACACGACCACCAGCGGCCGGCCGGCCGGCTCGGCACGGACCAGCCGAGCGATCAGCTCGTCGGCGGTCTCGGCGGCCGCGCTGAACAGCACCCGGATGTTGCGCGGCACCGGTACGGCAAGCTGGGTCGGCCGCTCGGCCCCGTCGAACACGCAGGTCAGCTCCACCCCCGTCTGCGCCGCCAGGGCCGCCAGGGCGCGAACCAGCCTGCCCCGCTGCGTCTCAAGCGGCAGCCCGCCGTAACCGAGCTTGGTGACGTTGTAGCCGTCCACGAGCAGGTGGGTATGCGGAATCGCCAACAGCGAGTCCAGCCGCAACGGGTCGTCAGCCGCCAGCCCACGCGCCGGCTCGGTCCCCCTCGCACCGCCCGAGAGCAGCCCATCCCCGGCGACCAGGTCGGCCGGGCGCACGGTGACGGCGGGTAGCGCCAGCTCTCGTCGCAGCCCGCTGGCCGCATCGACGACGGTGTCCAACAGCAGCCGCAGCCGCACCTCGTCGGCGCTTCGTCCTTCGCGTGACGATCGGCGCGCGGCCTCGAGCGCCGCCTCCGCGTCGGCCAACCGCGCTCGCAGCCTGCGAGTCTCCGCCTCGACCGCGGCGCCGGCGGTAGTGGCTCCTTTCCGTTGCGCCGCCGCGGCGTCCCGTTCCGCGGCCACCGCGCGCTCGGCCCGGCGTACGCGCTCGGCCCCGTCTCGCAGCCGGCGTCGCAGCTCGTCGCCCTCCGCACGGGCGACGGCCAGTTCGGTACGCAGCAGTTCGGCCTCGGCTCGGCCGGCGCGTCGCACCGCGGTCAGCTGCTCCTGCAGCCGGGCCACCGTGGCGGCGCCACCGGCAGCGGCGGCGGTTGCCGCCGCGGTGGACAGGGCGCGGGCCGCCTCCTCGACCACGAGTTGCCAGCCCGACGGGCGCAACAGGTAGGCGAGTGCACCGACGTCTTCAGGAGCCGCCGCCGGCGGAACGCTGCCCTCGTCCACCGCCACGGCCAGCTCGGGCATGAGCTCCCGTACGCCGGCCGCGACGCGGTCGCGGAATGCCGGGCCGGACTCGAGCGCGGCGGCGATCGGGCCGGCGGCGAGCCTGGCTCGACGGCCTGGAGTGAAGCGCGCATGCGCCCGTAACGCCGATGGCACCTCGTCGGGCGGCAGCGCACCGAGCCGGTCCGCCGCCAGCGCCACGACTCGCAGCCGGATCGGCTCCGGCAGCACCACCGCGTCTGCTGCCGGTACGGCGGCATCCTCCTCGTCCGGGCTGGCGGCGGTAATTGGCGCACCTCCCCTGTCCAAGCCAGCGTAGGCGTCGGGTCTGTCCTGCGGGGCGGGTCGGCAGGTTTACAGCCCGCCAACCAGCGGCGACAGCGGGTGAGCTTGGGCTTTCCGCCAATCCGCCCAGGCCGGCCAGCCGAATGGACCAGCAAGAAGACGACGGGGGAGGCCGATGTCGGACGGACGACGTTTCGCTGGGCTAGGGCGAGCGCCGATTCTCGTGCTGCTCGCGGTCGCGCTCCTCGCAGGCATCGCGGTCGTCGCCGTCCATCCGTGGCGCTCGGACGCGGCAGACGTGGGGCGGCGGCCGGCCTCGGTCCAGTCCCTCACCCTGCCCGGCACCGCGTCGGATGCACCGCCCTCGGTGCCCGCGACCTTGAGGCTGCCGGCCGGCGCAGACCGCACCGCAGCCGCGGCCGTAGCCACCTACCTGCGCGCTCGCAGCGACCAGGATGCCCGGACCTCCTACGCCCTGCTCACCTCCTCCTCGAGGCGCAGCTACCCGACCGAGGCGACCTGGCTGGAGGCTCTGCCGGACCTGCCCGCGCCGGGCACGTTCCTCATCACCGGGGCCAAGCCGGCTGCGGGAGGCACGGAGGTCTCGGTCGACGTACGCCGTACCCCTGTCCTCAACCCCTTCGTCGGGTTTGTGCCGGCGCACGCGGTCGAGGTCTATCGGGCGGTTGCCGCCGGCAGCGCCTGGCGGGTCGACCCGGAGCCGGTCAGGGCGATCCCCGACCTGATCTCCGACCGGACCGCAGCGGCCGACGTGAGCGCCTGGCTGACCCGGCTGGCGGCCTGCGACGGCGCCGGCGCCGCCGCATTGCAGGTCGCACCGGACCTGCTCGGCGACGACACCCTGCCCGGCGCGATCTGCACCAGCCACGCACGTCTGCGGGCAGGCCCCGCACAGCCCGTCATGGGCGGGCCCAGTACGGCGCCCTTCCTCGCGGCCTACGGCCCCGAGATCGGGTCCTGGGGCCGCCTGATCCCGGTCACCGGACCGGGCCAACAGCTCCTCGTCGGGGTGGCTCCTCTCGGCCGCTCCTGGCGGGTGTTCGGAATCGTCTCCGGCGGAACCGGCTAAGGAGGTACCTCGGCACGTCGCACCACCGGGCACCGCCCCCGGATCATCAGTCAAACGAAGGAGAACAGGTGAAGTCACGCATGCGAAAGGCGGGGGTGCTCGTCGTCCCCGCAGTCGGCGCAGCGATGGTCCTGGCCGGGCTCAGTCCGGCAGGAGCATCCAGCCACAAGGAAGCACCGCTCGCCAGTCAGGACCCGGTGATCGACGCCACGGACCTCTACACGTTCGTGAGTCCTGACAATCCCAACATGGTCACCTTCGTCGCCAACTACGTCCCGTTCGAGAACCCCTCGGGTGGCCCGAACTTCGACCGTTTCGGCGACGACGTCCTCTACCGCATCAACGTCGACAACGACGGCGATGCGGTGCCGGACATCAAGTACGACTTCCGGTTCAACACGAAGATCCGCAATGGCAACACGTTCCTGTACGCCACCGGTCCGGTCACCTCACCCCGCGACCCCAACGTGAACATCTTCCAGAGCTACAGCGTCTCGCGTACCGAGCGGGGCAACCGCACGATGGTCGGTAGCAATCTGGCCACCGCGCCGGCCAACGTCGGACCGGTGTCCACGCCGAACTACGCGTCCACCGCCCGCCAGGCGGTTCACACGGTCGGCAACGGCATCAAGGTCTTCGCCGGCCCTCGTGACGACCCCTTCTTCGTCGACCTGGGTGCCATCTTCGACCTCGGTCAGCTCCGCCCGTTCCTGCCGGCGTACAAGCTGGCACCGCGGGCCGCACAGAAGGGCAAGAACGGGACGCACGGGTTCAACGTTCAGTCGATCGTCGTGCAGGTCCCGATCAACCAGCTCACCAGCAACCACAAGGCGCTGGCCAAGGGCGCCAAGGAC
>JBPCOX010000160.1:0-3462 GCA_050999825.1 Mycobacteriales bacterium | reverse complement strand
CACCCGGGCCACGGACTGGGACGCCGGTTCGTGGGCCAGACCGCGCAACGTCCCGCTGGGGACACAGGCCGACACCCGGGTCCTCGGCCCGCCGGGCACGGCGGTGACGAGGTAGCCGGCGATCGGCGAGCTGCCCGGGCCGGTGGAGGCCGTCCACGAGACGGTCGCACTCGCGTCGCCCGCAGTGGCGCGTACGCCGGTAGGCGCCACCGGAGGGGCGTAGGTGACCTGCCACCACGAGCTCTGCAGCCCGATGCCGTTGGTGGACGAGGACACGGCCATGCGGATGCCCTCCCCGTCGGTGGTCACGCTGGTGGCGCGCCCCGCGGAGTCCACGCCCTCGAGGACGACCGTCCCGACCCGGCCGCCCCGCTGCCCGTACCCGGTCCGGCTGAACACCCGCATCCGGACGAGACGGCCGAGCCCGGCCGCCGCGAAGCGGCTCTCGAGCGCGGCAACCGGCAGGGTTCCGGTCCAGGACGAGTGCGGGTTGTCGGCCAGCGCGTCCCAGGAGTCGGCGAACGCGACGAGGTAGGGCACCCCGCCCGCAGCGGTCCAGCCGCCGTTGGAGGCCGAGAACTCCGCGAAGATCGGCGTACCGCCGTAGGTGCGGACCGACCCGGCGGTCGCGTTGACGGCGGCCGTGGTCCGGTAGTCCTCGAGCGGCGCGCTGCCGCCGGTCGGGTAGTAGACGTTGGTACCGCCGAAGACCTGGCACGAGGTCGAGTCGCAGATGTCCCAAAGCGCGCTGGCCGCCACGTGGTTGCGCTTGTAGGCGGAGTACGAGCGGGCCGCGATCGCCTGCGCCTTGAGCGCCTCCGGATGCCAGGACGCCGGCGACTCCCGAGGTACGACGCCGTACAGGTAGCTCTCCATGGGCAGGGTGACCACGCTCGCCATCGTGGTGGCGCCGGTGCGTACCGCGGTAACGCTGCCGCGGTAGTCGCGGGCGGTGTAGTCGGGGAAGACGACTCGGACCAGCGGCGGGCCGCTGAAGCGGACCGGACCGGGGACCGTCACCCTCCCGCCGACTGCGAAGTCCGCCCAGGCGGACCCGTTGTAGGACTGCACGCGGAACCCGGAGGCGTCGACGTAGGCCCGCCACCGCAGCGGGCCAGTTGGAAGCACGGCGCTGGCCCCGCCGGTCGAGAGGTCGGTCACCGTGAGCCCGCTCGCCGGGAGCACGTGCAGGTCGCGGCCCTCGTCGGCGGCGAGCTGCACCCGGATGGGCGTGTTGGCCAGCGTCGCGGCGGCGGTGTTCGGGTAGTACCGCGCCACGATCGTCGAGGCCGGGATGCCGGAGCTCGCCGCACCCTGCGCCCCCCACTGCGACAGCCCACGGCCGTGACCGAAGCCATGGCCGGCCATCGGGAAGACGCCGCTCGCCGGTCGGTCGTAGACCTCGTTGGTAGCCACCGTCGCGAGCGTCGGCGACGACATCGGCGCGGAGGCGGCCAGCAGGCCGGCCCCGAGGATCGCCGGCCCCAGCAGGCCGGCCGCCAGCAGCGCCCTGCCGGCCTGCATGAGCAGTCGCGGTCCGGCGGACGAACTCATCGCTGCCTCCAGATCCTTCCGGCGGGTGCCACCACGCCGGTCACTGTCTGGTTCGACGCGGCCGGGCGCCGTCGGGTTGTCAAACGACCACCGCCGCTCAGCTGTAGTAGCCCTGGACGTCAGCGATCAGGTGCGTCGTCCCCGCCGCGTTGTAGAGCGCCACCCGGCCGTCGGCCCCGATCGGTACGACGGCGAGGTTGGCCACCGTCGCCCCCGGCCACAGGTTGAGGTCGGAGGTCGGCGGGCGGGCCACGCCGCTCGGCCAGGCGGTCACGTAGGACCCGGCCGTCGCCGAGGTGGCCGTCAGCGTGACGATCGCGGCGGTTGCGGTATCCGGCACCGAGCCGCCCCAGACCCGGAAGGTCACCGTGGCGCGCGCGCCGACCGGCCCGCTGACCCCGCCGGCCCCGGTACGGGTGTCCAGGATCCGGGTCGGCGCCACCGGGACGTAGCGCCGGCCACCAGGGACCACCGGACTGGCGTACCAGCCGACCACGTCGAGAACGACGCCGGTGGAGCCGGCGGAGTTGTAGACCGTGAGGTCGCCGGTGCTCGACAGGGCGGTCACGACCCGGTTGGCCGTCGTCCGCCCGCCGGCGAAGTTCAGGCTGGAGGTGCCCGGCAGCGGCCGACCGGCCGCGTAGACGGTCATGAAGCCGGCGGACGTCGGCGCCACGGCGGTGACGTTGACCACCGCCGCGGTCGCTCCTGCCGGCGGTACCCGCAGGTGCACGGTCCGCACCGCCCGCGCGCCGAGGGGCCCACCGGTGCTGCGGGTGTCGAGCTCCCGGACCGGGACCACCGGGTGGTAGAGCGATCCGATCGCCGGCGCGACCGGGTAGTAGCCGATGACGTCCACGACCGCGTCCGTGCTGCCATTGCCGTTGTAGATGCTCACCTTGCCGCCGACACCGAGCTTCGGTGCCACCAGGGCGGCGACGATCCCGGACCGGTCGAGGTTCACCGAGGAGGTGCGCGGCCACGCCGTGCCGGCCGGGTACGCCGAGAGGTAGGTCGCGGTGGAGGCGCAGACGGCGGTCAGGTTGAGCACCACGGCAGCCACCCCGCTGGTCGGGACCCCGGCCCGACCGGCGATCTGCACGTCGACGCGTCCGGCGGCGCCCAACGGCAGGGCCGAGGGCGCACCGAAGCCGCTGCGGGTGTCCAGCAGCCGCGTGGGTGTGACGGCGACGTAGCCGGTGGGACCGACTGGAGCGGCGATGCCGGTGGGCGGCGAGGTGCTGCCGCCGACCATGGTCACCGTCGCAAGCCCCGACCACGGCCGGGCCGCGACGGCCCCCGCGTTGCTGGTCAGGACGAGCCGGTAGGCGCCCGGCCGGACCCAACGGCCGATCGCGTCCTTGAGGTCCCACACCGCGTCGATCCTTGTGGACGCGGAACCGGCGTAGCGCCGGACCAGCGCGCCGCCGCAGTCGCGCAAGATGCTCAGCGTCCAGGTCTGCGGTTGCAGGACACCGGCGGTCACATGCAGCGCGCTCCCGGCGTACGCCGGGAACCCGGTGGCTGCCG
This sequence comes from Mycobacteriales bacterium, assembly GCA_050999825.1. Classification (GTDB taxonomy): domain Bacteria; phylum Actinomycetota; class Actinomycetes; order JALYNC01; family JALYNC01; genus JBPCOB01. Next base: position 378 of record JBPCOX010000160.1, on the reverse strand, counting down.
CGGGAGAGACCAGTCCCGGCCCGAGGTAGCGGGTCACCCCGGCGCGGATCGACGGCAGCATCGCGTAGGCGACGTCACCCGGACAGGTCGTGTAGCCCGCGTCGCGGTGCCCGGCGATGACGTTGAAGCGCACGGTCGCGCCGACCGGCCACCGGTCGGTCCCACCGCCGGCGGAGACCAGCGTGTCGGTGCTGTTGGGGTTGCGGTAGTACAGCGACAGCTTCCAGGCGAACAGCCGTTCCAACGAGGTCGTCATGGCCGCCGGCGGCGTGCTGGCGGTGAAGTCGCCGATCAGTGAGGCGGCGAAGGAGTTGGTGTTGAAGCCGCCGGTGTGGGCGCCGATGACCGCCTGGTCCACCCCGCCGTAGCGGCCCTCGA
>JBPCOX010000133.1:0-3960 GCA_050999825.1 Mycobacteriales bacterium | reverse complement strand
AGCCGGGCCAGGGCACCCGCAGGCGCAGCAGGTGACCGTGCGGAACCCATTCGCTGTCCCCGGGGCAGGAGCCGGTCAGCACGTCGTACTCGACCGCACCGTCGAGCACCCGCTCCACGACCGAGGTGTTCTCCTCCGCCAACCGTCCGATCACCCCGAAGATCTGCGCGCGCAGCCCGGCCCGCCGGGTCGGCAGGTCGTCCCTGGTGAGGGTCACGGCGTAGACGCCGCCGGTCAGCACGCCGGCCTCGACCACCCGCCACGGCCGCGCCCCGTGCTCGAGGTGTGGCAGCAGGTGAGCCTCGGGGTCCTCAGCTCGCCAGCCCGGGTCGCGGAGCGCCTCGAGCAGCCGCCGCGGACCGTCGGCGAGCGCCAGCCCGTCGCCGATCCCGCTGCCGTGGACGTCGGTGTCCCAGCGTCGAGCCTCTCCGGTCACGAGAGCCGCCCGACGACCCAGTCGATGCATCCGGTGAGTGCCTCGACATCCGCCGGTTCGATGGCCGGGAACATCGCGATCCGAAGCTGGTTGCGGCCCAGCTTGCGGTAGGGCTCGGTGTCGACGATGCCGTTGGCGCGCAGCACCGTCGCCACCGCCGCCGCGTCGACCTCCGCCACGAAGTCGATGGTCCCCACCACAGGGGAGCGCTCCGCCGGGTCGGCGACGAAGGGCGCGGCGTACGCCGACCTCTCCGCCCAGGTGTAGAGCCGCTCCGCCGAGTCCGCCGTGCGCGCGGACGCCCAGGCGAGCCCGCCCTGGTCGGTCAGCCACCCGGTCGAGTCGGCGAGCAGGAACAGCGTCGCCAGCGCCGGCGTGTTGTACGTCGAGTCGGCCCGCGAGTTCTCGAGCGCGATTCGCAGGTCCAGCGAGGGCGGCACCCACCGGCCGGCGGCGACCGTGGCCAGCCGTTCCAGCGCCGCCGGTGACAGCAGCGCCACCCACAGCCCGCCGTCGCTCGCGAAGCACTTCTGCGGCGAGAAGTAGTAGGCGTCGAACTGCGCCGGGTCCACCGCCAGCCCGCCGGCGGCGCTGGTCGCGTCGATGAGCACCAGCGCCCCCTCGTCGGCGTCGGCCACCCGGCGTACCGGCAGCACCACGCCGGTCGAGGTCTCGCTGTGCGGCCAGCAGTAGGCATCGACTCCCGACACCGCTCGCGGTGCCGGAGCGCTGCCGGGCGAGCTCTCCAGGACCGAGGGCGCCCGTAGGAACGGCGCGGCCTTCGTCGCGGCAGCGAACTTCGCGGAGAACTCCCCGCAGACCAGGTGTTGAGACCGCTCGCGGATGAGACCCAACGTGGTGATGTCCCAGAACGTGGTCGCCCCGCCGTTGCCGAGCACGACCTCGTATCCCGCCGGCAGTGCGAAAAGCGACGCGAGCCCGGTCCGGATCCGGCGTATGACGGAGCGAACGCCCTCCCGCCGGTGCGACGTACCGAGGAAGCGGCTCCCCGTCGCCGCCAGCCCGGCCAGTGCCGCCGGCCGCACCTTCGACGGGCCGGAGCCGAATCGGCCGTCACTCGGCAGCAGCGCCGGCGGGAGAACGAGGGCCACGCTATCTACGCACCCGCCGGCACGTCCGCGACCGACCGGGGCGGCGACCCGACGTAGCGCGCCGACGGCCGGATCAGCCGGCCGGTGCGCTTCTGCTCCAGGATGTGCGCGCTCCAGCCGGCGGTGCGGGCGCAGGCGAACATCGCGGTGAACAGCTCCGGTGGGATCTCCGCGAAGTCGAGCACCACCGAGGACCAGAACTCGACGTTGGTCTCGAGCACCCGGTCCGGCCGTCGCGCGCGCAGCTCGGCGAGGGCGGCTCTCTCCAGCGCCTCGGCCACCTCGTACCGCTTCGAGCCGATCTCCCTGGCGGTACGCCGGAGCACTCGGGCCCGGGGATCTTCGGCCCGGTAGACCCGGTGGCCGAACCCCATCAGCCGGTGCCCCGCGTCCAGCTCGCGCTTGACGTACCCCTCGGCGTCCCCGCTGCGCTCGACGTCCTCGATCATCTTGAGCACCCGCGCCGGCGCGCCCCCGTGCAGCGGGCCGGAGAGTGCACCCACCGCGCCCGAGAGTGCTGCGGCGACGTCGGCGCCGGTGGAGGCGATGACTCGGGCGGTGAAGGTGGAGGCGTTAATCCCATGCTCGGCGGCCGAGGTCCAGTAGGCGTCCACGGCCTTTACCTGGGCCGGGTCCGCCTCGCCGCGCCAGCGGATCAGGAAGCGCTCCGGGATCGTGGCTGCGCGGTCGATCTCGCTCTGGGGGACCGGCGGCACGTCGGGCCCGCGGGCGGACTGGGCCACGAAGCTCATGCCGGTGACCGACGTACGCGCCAGGTCGCGGCGGGCCTGCGAGTCGTTGATGTCGATCAACGGCTGCAGGCCGAAGGCCGGCGCGAGCTCGGCGAGTGCCGCCTGCAGGTCCACCCGCGGGTCGCCGTTCCGCAACGGCAGCGGTATCGGCTCGGCGGGAGGCAGGCCGGGCTCGAAGCTCCCGTCGACCAGCAGACCCCACACCTTCTCGTAGCTGACGGAGCCGACGAGCTCTTCGATGTCGACACCGCGGTAGCGCAGCGCGCTGCCGGCCCGATCCGGCTCGGCGATCTCGGACTCGAAGGCGACCACCCCCTCGAGACCGGGCTTGAAGTCGGTCTGGGCCTGCTCGGCCATCTGGTCCGCTCCTTACGCCGCCGTCCTCGTGCTTCCATACTCTCCCGGTCGCGAGGAGCTGCAGATGGACAGGGGTCGGCTGGCCGACCTGCGCCGGTCTTACTCCCTCGGCGGGCTGTCGGAGAGCGAGCTCGCCGCGGACCCGATGACCCAGTTCGCCGACTGGCTCTCGGCCGCGGTCGACGCCGGGCTGCGCGAGCCCAACGCGATGGTCCTCGCGACCGCCGACGCGACCGGTGCGCCGAGCGCCCGCACCGTGCTGCTCAAGGCCTACGACGAGAGCGGGTTCACCTTCTTCACCAACTACGCCTCGCGCAAGGGCCGGGAGCTCGGGGCCAATCCGCGGGCCTCGCTGGTCTTTCCCTGGTTCGAGCTGGAGCGCCAGGTGGTGGTGGTGGGCGACGTGGCGCGCACGTCAGCCGCGGCGGCCCTGGCCTACTTCGCCCGCCGGCCGCGCGGCTCCCAGCTCGGCGCGCTGGCCAGCGAGCAGTCGGCGGTCGTGGCATCGCGGGCGGAGCTCGAGGAGCGGATGGCGCAGCTGGCGGCTCGCCATCCCGACGGCAGCGACGTACCGATGCCGGCCGGCTGGGGCGGGTTCCGGGTCCGGCCGGCGACGGTGGAGTTCTGGCAGGGACGCGCGGACCGGCTGCACGACCGGCTGCGCTACCGGCGTACGGATCCGGGCTGGGCGGTCGAACGCCTCTCGCCCTGAGCGCGGCTCAGAGCGCCAGCACCTCGGCGACCACTCTGAGGTCGGAGACCAGCCCGGCGTACGCCGTCTCGCGGTCATCGGCGCGCAGCACGGCCGAGGGGTGGATCGTCGCCAGCGCGAAGGCGGCCTGGCGCCCGCCGTCCTCGGCCTCGTCGAAGAGCGTATTCGCCTCCTGCCCGCCGGGCGGCCAGGGCATCAGCACGCCCCGGGAGCGGGTCACCCGGAACGACGCTCCTAGCAGCGACTGGGCCGCCGTCGCGCCGAGGAAGACCACCACCTCCGGGTCGAGCACCGAGAGCTCGGCGGTGAGCCACGGCCGGCAGGCGGCCACCTCCAGGGTGTCGGGCTTGGCGTGGATGCGCCGCTTGCCGCTACCGGCCATCGTGAACTTGAAGTGCTTGACGGCGTTGGTGACATAAGCGGTACGCCGGTCGATGCCGGCCTCCTCGAGCGCGCGGTCGAGCAGCTTGCCGGCGGGGCCGACGAACGGCAGCCCACGACGGTCCTCCATGTCGCCCGGCTGCTCGCCCACCATTGCGACCCGCGCGCCGGCGGACCCGTCACCGAAGACCGTCTGGGTGGCCGGCTCGT
>JBPCOX010000120.1:0-6944 GCA_050999825.1 Mycobacteriales bacterium | reverse complement strand
CCAGGAGCCGCGCGCCGGGCAGGTCGTAGGAGCCGTAGACGACCTCCAGCTCCACCCGGCCACCGGCGCCAGCCTCTCGGGCGACGAGTTCGCCGAGCGCGCGGGTGAACTCGGCGTCGCCACCTGGACCGGCCAGCCAGACAGCCGCCGGCCCGCCCGTCGCCCGGGAGCGGAAGGTACCCGCCAGCTCCGGCCAGCCGGCGTCGAGCGCAAGCACCTCGACCGGAACGTCGGCGGCGGCAAGAGCGTCGAGCTGCGGATGCGCTGGATCGCCGACACAGACCCGGCCATCTCGAAGCTCACGCCACGCCGGCCAGCTGAGCAGCCCCGGGGGCACCCGGTGGCTGTTCGCGACGAGGACCAGCCGGTCCGGCGCGCTCACCCGCCGGGCGGTGCCGACGGGACCGGGGAGCCCGACTCGGAGCCGCCGCTGGGAACGGGGCTGGACAGCGTGTCGGCGGGAGGGTCGACCTGCCCCGTCTTGTCATTCCACCTGCCGAACCGGGGGCTGACCTTGATGCCCAGCCGCTTCGCCGTCTCCATGAGCAGCTGCTGCACGCGCTTGGTCCGCTCGTCGCGAAGAGCCTGCCGGCGCAGCTCCGGCGCGGCTTGGGCAAGGGTCGTCGTACGCCGCTCGAGCACGTGGATCACGTGCCAACCGAACTCCGTCTTGACCTCGACGAACGACCCCGGCTTGACCCCGAAGGCGGCGTCCGAGAACGGCTTGACGAAGCCGCCGCGGCCGGTGAACGGCAGGTCACCGCCCTTGTCCTTGCTGCCGGGGTCGATGGAGAAGCGCTTGGCCTGGTCGGCAAAGGTCGACGGGTTGGCCTTGACGGCGGCGAGGATCCGGTCCGCGGTCGCCTTGTCCTTGACCAGGACGTGAGCGGAGTGGACCTGGTCGTACTGGTCCCGGTTGGCGTTGTAGGCGGACTGCAGCGCGGCGTCAGGCACCGGTACGTCGGCGACCAGCTTGTCCCCGATCGCGTCGGTCAGCACGAGATCGCGCACGAAGCCGCGAAGGTCCTGCCGGGCGATGCCGTTCTGCGCGGCCTGCTGCTCGAGCATCTTGATGCCACCGGCCTGCTGGGCGTACTGCGAAAGGCGGGCGTCGACCTCACCCTCGGATGCGGTCACCCCCTTGTCCTTCGCCGCGACCTGGATGATCAGGTGGTCGATCAGCTGGCCCAGCTGCCGCCGCTCGAATGCCGGTCGGTCGGCGCCGAGCTTGGCCTTCGCCTGCGGGTCGGCCAGCGACCGGTTAACCCGGTCGCCGAGCTCGCTGGCCGGGATCCGGGTCTTCCCCACGAACGCCGCGGCCCCCGGCTGCCGCTCGCCGCAACCGGCCAGCACCAGTGCGCAGGCGAGGGTCGCCGCGCCGATCCCCAACCGTCGGGAGTTGGACGTCACTCGGGCCTTCTTTCGCCGTACGTAGGGAATCGTCTTCTCAGCCTGGCACCGGCTGCGCCGTCGCCGTGGCGGGCTCGCCCAGCACCGCGTCCAGCAGCTCCCGGCACCAGGCCAGCAGGTCGGTGTCGCGCAGCGATGAGCCGCCGGCCCGTGCGGTGGCCGGCTTGGGGACCAGCACGGTGCGCACAGCCGGCTTGACCACCGAGCGCGGGTAGAGCCGCGAGAGCCGAAGGCTCTGCGACTCTCTCAGCTCCAACGGCGCGAAGCGCACATAGTTCCCCTGCACAGCGACCTCGGTGAGCGCGTAGCGGCGCGCGTAGGCGCGGAAGGCCGCGACGGCGAGCAGGTTCTCCACCGGCCCTGGGAGAGCGCCGTAGCGGTCGAGCAGCTCGGCACGCACGGCGGCGACGCCAACATCGTCGGCGGCGGCGGCGATGCGGGCGTAGGCCTCCAGCCGCAGCCGCTCTCCGGGGATGTAGTCGTGCGGCAGGTTGGCGTCGACCGGCAGGTCCACCTTGACCTCGGCCACCGGCTCGCTGGACTCGCCCTTGTAGCTGGCGACCGCCTCGCCCACCAACCGGACGTAGAGATCGAAGCCGACCGCTGCGATGTGGCCGGACTGCTCGCCACCCAACAGGTTGCCGGCACCGCGGATCTCGAGGTCCTTCATCGCGACCGCCATGCCGGCGCCCAGGTCGGAGTTCGACGCGATGGTGACCAGCCGGTCGTGGGCGGTCTCGGTGAGCGGCTTCTCCGGCGGATACAGGAAGTAGGAGTAGGCCCGCTCGCGACCCCGGCCGACCCGGCCGCGCAGCTGGTGCAGTTGTGACAGCCCGAGTACGTCGGCCCGCTCGACGATCAGCGTGTTGGCGTTGGCGATGTCCAGGCCGCTCTCGACGATCGTCGTACAGACCAGGACGTCGTACTCCTTCTCCCAGAACCTCACCATGATCGACTCGAGGCGATCCTCGTCGAGCTGGCCGTGCGCGGTGCCGATGCGCGCCTCGGGCACCAGGGTCGACAGCCGCGCCGCCGCCCGGTCGATCGACTCGACCCGGTTGTGGACGTAGAACACCTGGCCTTCCCGCAGCAGCTCACGGCGGATCGCGGCGGCAATCTGGCGCTCGTCGTACGCGCCGACGAAGGTGAGGACCGGGTGCCGCTCCTCCGGTGGCGTGAGGATCGTCGACATCTCCCGGATGCCGCTGATCGACATCTCCAGGGTGCGCGGGATCGGCGTCGCGCTCATCGTCAGCACGTCCACGGCGGTGCGCAGCCGCTTGAGGTGCTCCTTGTGCTCGACGCCGAAGCGCTGCTCCTCATCGACGACGGCCAGGCCGAGGTCTTTGAAGCGGGTGTCGCCGGTGAGCAGCCGGTGGGTGCCGATCACCACGTCCACGCTGCCGTCGGCCACTCCTGACAGTACGGCGGCCTGCTCCCTGGGTGAGTTGAACCGGCTGACCACCTTGACCGTCACCGGGAAGTTGGCGAAGCGCTCCGTGAAGGTGGAGAGGTGCTGCTGAGCGAGCAGCGTGGTCGGCACCAGCACGGCGACCTGCTTGCCGTCCATCACCGCCTTGAAGGCGGCTCGTACGGCGATCTCGGTCTTGCCGTAGCCGACGTCGCCGCAGATCACCCGGTCCATCGGGACCCGCAGCTCCATGTCGGCCTTGACCTCGTTGATGGCCGCCAGCTGGTCGGGTGTCTCGACGTAGGGAAACGCGTCCTCGAGCTCACGCTGCCACGGCGTGTCCGGCGAGAAGGCGTGCCCGGGGCTCGCCATCCGGGCGCTGTAGAGGCGGATGAGCTCGGCGGCGATCTGCTTCACAGCCTTGCGGGCCCGGCCCTTGGCCTTGGCCCAGTCGCTGCCGCCCAGGCGGTGCATCGTGGGCGCGTCGCCGCCGACGTACCGGGTCACCTGCTCGAGCGCGTCGGTCGGGACGAAGAGCCGGTCACCCCTGGCGTACTCGAGGATGAGGTACTCCCGCTCGCCGCCGTTGACCGTCCGGCGGACCATCTCGACGAAGCGCCCGACGCCGTGCTGCTCGTGGACGACGAGGTCGCCAGGGGCGAGCTGCATTGGGTCGATCAGGTTGCTCCGGCGGCTGGGCAACCGGCGCATGTCCTTGGTGGAGCTGCGCTGCCCGGCCAGGTCGGTCTCGGTGAGGACCGCGGTCTTCAGCGCCTCGGCGACGAACCCGGTGCTCAGCCCACCAGTCGTCACATGCGCGACCGCCGGCTCGATCTCCGCCGCCAGGCTCTCGTCCAGACGCGCGCCGATTCCGGCGTCGCGCAGCACCTCGGCGAGGCGCTCGGCCGGCCCATGCCCCTCGGTGACCAGCACGACCCGCCAGCTCTCCCGCAGCCAGCGTCCTACGTCGGCCAGCGCCCGATCGGTGTCGCCGCGATAGGACTCGGCAGCCCGCGCAGCGACCTGGGAGCTGTCGTCGTCCGGGTCGGCATCGACCGAGAACGGCGTGACCGACCACCACGGGACACCGGCCTCGAGCGCCGTCCCGCGGACCTCGGCCAACGAGCGGTACGCCGCCGCGCCGAGGTCGATGGGTGCCCGACCACCGGCGGCCGCCGTCGCCCAGGACGCCTCCAGGAACTCCTGGCTGGTGCGGACCAGGTCCGCTGCCCGCAGCCGGATCCGCTCGGGGTCGCAGAGCACGACGTGGGCGCCGGCGGGTAGCTCCTGGACAAGCAGCGTCATCTCGTCGACCAGGACCGGGGCCAGTGCCTCCATGCCCTCGACCGCCGTACCGTCAGAGATCTTGTCCAGAATCTCTACCAGGCCCGGGTGCTCCTGGGCCAGCGCCTTGGCCCTGGCCCGGACGCCCGGGGTCAGCAGCAGCTCGCGGCAGGGCGGCGCCCACACGCCGGCCGGCGCGACCTCCAAGCTGCGCTGGTCGGCCACCTTGAAGTAGCGGACCTCCTCGACCGTGTCGCCCCACAGCTCCACTCGCAGCGGGTGCTCGTCGGTTGGCGGAAAGACATCGAGAATCCCGCCCCGTACGGCGAAGTCGCCGCGCCGCTCGACCAGGTCTGTGCGCGAGTAGCCCACGTCAACCAAGGCCTGCACGACCTGGTCGAGGTCCACGTCGTCACCGGGCCGCAGCTCGACCGGCTCCAGGTCGCCCAGGGCGGCCACCTGCGGCTGCAGCAGGCTGCGGACCGGCGCCACGACCACCCGCACCGGTCCGGTGGCCGGGTCGTCGGGGTTCGGGTGCCGCAGCCGGCGCAGCACCGCGAGCCGGCGGCCGACGGTGTCCGCGCGGGGAGACAGCCGCTCGTGCGGCAGCGTCTCCCACGAGGGGTAGTCGACAACCGTGACCGGGTCGAGCAACGACCGCAACGCCGCCACAAGGTCCTCTGCCTCACGCCCGGTGCTGGTCACCGCGAGGACCGGCCGGTCGGCCTTGGCGGCGAGCGCGGCGACGACGAAGGGGCGCAGCGCCGGCGGCGCTGAGAGGTCCAGCTCCGGCCGACCGGAAGCCGCCACCGCCGCCGCGATCACGGGGTCGGTCGCGACGACGTCGAGCAGGCCGGCGAGGGTCATGGAGTCCTTCGGGCAGCACACAAGCCCGGGCGCAACGGCGAACGGGGTCAACGCCAGCCTAACGCCGTCCTCGGATGCCGGCTCGGGCGAGGTTGGCGTGTGCGACACGCCGTACGGCCACACGCCAAGCTCGCGCGAGCGGCGGCAGGACGGCAAGCGTGCAGACCTGGGAGCGCGGCTGCCGGTCCTGTCGTGGCGGTCAGAAGCCCGGGAAGACTGCGCGCAGACCGGCGAGGTCGAGCGGACCCGTGACCGTGACGCCGGCGGGCGTGTGGTCTGCGCCCAGCCGCCCGGTGAGCAGCCGCAACAGTGCTTCCGCGGGCAGGGTGAGCGTCGCGTCCGCGGCGTCGGCTGCAGACGCCTCCAGCACGACAAGATCGGCGAACCGCAGCCTGAGTTGCCGGTCCGGGTCGACGGTGCTGACCGCGAGGACACCGTCGGCCCCGCCACTCTTGCCGATGAACCCGACGAGAAACGACATCTGCCCCGTCAGGGCGTCGACGAGCAGGGGAACCGCCGTCGGGTTCAAGGTCGCCGCAGTGTCGTCCGCGACGGCGACGTCCCAGCCGTGCAACGTCGATTCGTTCAGCCGCAGGGCGGCCTGGAGGTCGAGGCCGACAGGCTCCGGCAGGAACGGCAGATCGAGCCGCAGGCTATTGCGGCTGGTGTCGTCGAGCTCCTCGTAGCTCTCCACGAGGGCCGCATCACTGGGGACGCATCCATCGGCCTGCCGGCGCGGTGTCATGGCGTCCCAGCGGTCCCAGACGGACTGGTAGAAGGACTGCTCGGGCGGCGGCGAGCCCGCCCGGGCCGCCTCGAGGCCGGCGAGAGCAATCTCGGCGCCACTCCCGATGTGGCTGAGCACCTGGGCGACCGTCCACTCCGCCGCGCCGGACGGTCGTGCGAGATCAGCGTCGGCGTAGCCGGCGACCCTTGCGGCCAGCTCGTCGTGCACGGCTCGGAGTGACTGGATCGCGGCATCAGCAGCACTGGGCATCTTGTCTCGAGTCCTGTCGTGGGAGAGATGGTCATGGCCGTGCCGAGCCCGCTCTACGACGGGAGCGGACACCCGCACGCGTCCCGGACGCCGAGAAGCTCGAACAGGGACGACGCCTCGGTCGCCGCAGCAGCTGCCGAGGCCACCGCACACGAGTGCCGCGTCGACGTACTCGTCAAACAACGCGGGCATCGCCGGACCCCATGGCCCCCCGAGATCACAGCGCGACGCCGCGGCAGTGTACGAGACCAACGTCGTCGGCACCCGCATGTTCAACGCCTTCCCTGTGGCTGCTGCGGATGTCCGTATCCCTCGTCATCGTCAACGTGCAGCGGCATCGGGTCCTTCGGGCTCACCCACGACCCCGACCGCCTCTAGTCGCAAGTCCCGATGCCGCTGTATCGTCCCCCGGCCGCAGTGACGATGCTCACCCGTGCAGGCAGCTGACGCAGGCAGACAGGGGCCGGGGCTACCGAGCCTGGTCTCGTCCCGCCACCGGACCGGGCAGCGCCAGCGCCCACACCGTCGCCCTCACGCTCTCCGCCGCCGGGCTCATCGCCATCAGCGCCGTGACCACCGACACGGTCGAGCTCCTGTCGCACTGCTGGGCCTCGCCCGGCCTCATGATTGCGCCCGCCTTCGTCGCGTCGTACCTCGTCGCCGACCTCGCCGCCCCAATGGGTAGCAGCGAGGCGACCGTTGTCATCGACGCGACATCGCCCAGTACGGCGCTCGGCGCGTTCGCCGTGGCCGCTGCGCTTCTCATCGCCGCAGCCGGAACTCGTCTAGCGGCGACCCGCGAGGCGGCGCGACTCCCCTAGAGCCGACAGCACGCCAGAGCTCAGGTCGCCGGCTGTCCGCGCTGCAGCGATCGTCCTGTCACAACCGCGCGCGAAGCGACGCCTCGTCCACGTCGATTCCTACAACCCGAGCGACTCGGTCTAGATCGACGTCGTAAGCGAGCAAGGCCGCCCC
>JBPCOX010000106.1:0-6760 GCA_050999825.1 Mycobacteriales bacterium | reverse complement strand
AAGCGGCTCGGTGAGGGTCCGGCGCATCTGCAGCAGCACCCGGCTGCGCCGGAAGTCCAGGCTGGTGGCGAGGGCGGCCGCAGCCGGAGCGTCACCGTGCGCCCACAGCCACAGCCGGCCGTCGGCGGTGTCGGCGAGCAGGGCCGCTACCAGCTGCCGGCCGACTCCCCTCCGCCGCAGCGCCGGAGCGACCGCCACCTCCGCGCTGGCGCCCTGGACCGGGTCTGTCACGTCGAGGTGGGCGTAGCCGGCGAGCTGCCGGCCGGCCGGGTGGTCGTACCAGCCGAGGAAGTTGCGGGCGGGGGCGTCGCCGCCGTAGCGCAGGTGCAGCAGCACGTGCTCAGACAACGGCTGTACGCCGTCAGCCTCGGTCACCTCGTCGACCAGCCGCGCGACCTGTGCGACCTCGGCCGCGCGCAGCCTTTGGCGGCGCTCGATCTCCAGCCCGGTCACGCCGCCGAACCCTAGACGGCAACCGGGCCGACAATGACGGCATGACGGCTCGCGGCACGATCCGCTACTGGGCTGCCGCCAAGGCGGCGGCGGGCGTGGCCGAGGAGCTCTATGCCGCCGACACGCTGGCCGAGGCGTTGGCCGCGGCACGGGCCGGCCACGACGAGCGGTTCTCCTCGGTGCTGGACCGCTGTTCCTTCGTCGTCGACGGCGGCCCGGTCGGTGCCCGGCCGCACGCCTCGGTGCCGCTGCTCGACGGCGGCACGGTGGAGGTGCTGCCGCCCTTCGCCGGCGGCCGTGCCTGAGCGGGCGCTACGGGACCCGGCGGCAGGCGCTGAACTCTCGGGCCCTGCTGAGCGTGGAGGTGGTGTGGGCGGCACGGATGCACGCACGGCGGACGAGGCGCTGGTGCGCGCGCTCTACGCCGAGCACGCCGGGCCGCTGCTGGCCTACGTCCTCCGGCTGACCGGCGACCGGGCGCAGGCGGAGGACGTCGTGCAGGAGACCCTGCTGCGTGCGTGGCGGCATCCGGAGGCGATGGAGCTCGGTCGCGGCTCGCCGCGGCCGTGGCTGTTCACGGTGGCGCGCAACCTCGTCGTGGACCAGCACCGGGCCCGCCGGGCCCGCCCGCCGGAGGTTGGCGCCGAGCGCCTGGTCGAGCTGCCGGCCGCCGACGAGCTGGATCGCGCGCTGCAGGCATGGCAGGTCGCCGCCGCAGTGGAGACTCTCTCCGCCGAGCACCGGGCCGTGCTGCTCGAGACCTACTACCGCGGCCGATCGGTGGCCGAGGCGGCGGCCGCGCTCGGCGTACCGGCCGGCACCGTGAAGTCGCGCACGTTCTACGCCCTGCGCGCCCTGCGGCTGGCGCTGGAGGAACGGGGGGTCACCCCGTGAGCTGTTCGGACGTGCGCGTCGCGCTGGGCGCCTTCGTCCTGGGCGCGCTGGACCCGGCGGAGCGGGCGGAGGTGGACGTGCACCTGGTTCGCTGTCCGGCCTGCCGGGACGAGCTGGCACACCTTGCCGGCCTGCCGGGCCTGCTCGGGCGGCTGACCGTGGACGAAGTCGTCGCCGGGCCGGTCCGCCCGGACCCGGCCCTGTTAGAGCGGCTGCTGGCCTCGGTCGCCCGCCGCCGGCGGACCCGGCGACGGCTTCTGGTCGCGACCGCCGCAGCCGTGCTCGCCCTGGTCGGCGCCGGCGGTACGGCGGTGGGCGTGCTGCACCGGGAGGCACCCCACCTGAGGGTGCTCAGCGCCGAGTCGGCCCCGGTCCAGGGCGCCGTCGTGCACGCCTCGTTCGGTCTGCTGGCCAGGCCGTGGGGCACCGAGCTGACGCTGCAGCTGCGCGGCGTACGCCGTGGGGAGCGCTGCCGGCTGGTCGCCGTCGCCCGCGACGGGCGCAGCGAGGTCGCGGCCAGCTGGCAGGCCAGCTACGCGGGCAGGGCAGACGTCACGGGGGCGACGTCGATCGCGGCGGTCGACCTCGACTCGCTTCGGGTGGTGACCGGCACCGGCCAGGAGCTGATCGCGACATCGGTGCCACGGTGAGGGAAGCAATCGGCCGGTCCCGACGCTGACACCGGCATCGGTCTCGATCGGGAGGTCCTACCCTGAGTGCCGTGTACTCCTCGACGGAGCTGGTCAAGCGCCGCACGGTGGACTTCTGCCGGCTGCGCAGCTCGCTCTGTCGTCCTTCCTAGAGAGTCGTCGCCGATCCGCCACCGACATCTTCCGGGAGTACACGCATGAGCCGCACCGACGTACTGGTCGACCCCGACTGGGCGCAGGCCCATCTAGACGACCCGACGGTCGTCTTCGTCGAGGTCGACGAGGACACCACCGCCTACGACAAGGACCACCTTCCGGGCGCCGTGCGCCTGGACTGGAAGACCGAGCTGCAGGACCAGGTCCGCCGCGACTTCGTCGACCGGGCCGGCTTCGAGGCGCTGCTGCGCGCCAAGGGCATCGCCAACGACGACACCGTCGTTCTCTACGGCGGCAACAACAACTGGTTCGCGGCGTACGCGTTCTGGTACTTCAGCCTGTACGGCCACACCGACGTCCGGCTGCTCGACGGCGGCCGCAAGAGGTGGGAGCTCGACTCCCTGCCGCTCACCGACGAGGTGCCGCAGCGCCCCGCGACGGCGTACGCCGCCTCGGAGCCGGACATCTCGATCCGCGCCTTCCGGGACGAGGTACTCGCGGCCATCGGGACGAAGAACCTCATCGATGTCAGGTCTCCTGACGAGTACGCCGGCCGACTGCTCGCCCCGGCCCACCTGCCGCAGGAGCAGTCGCAGCGGCCGGGCCACATCCCGACCGCGGTCAATGTGCCGTGGTCGAAGGCCGCGAACGAGGACGGCACCTTCCGTTCCGACGACGAGCTGCGCGCGCTCTACGCCGGCGCCGGCGTAGACGTCGACCGCGACACGATCGCCTACTGCCGGATCGGCGAGCGCTCGGCGCACACGTGGTTCGTGCTGCACGAGCTGCTGGGTCACCCGCGGGTAAAGAACTACGACGGCTCGTGGACCGAGTACGGCTCGCTGGTCGGCGTACCGATCGAGCGTGGGGCATGACCGGCTGCGGGGCGCCGGCCCAGGAGCTGACGCCGGTCGACCCGGGGAGCGGTGCGGTCATCCAGGGAAGCGTCGTCCGGGACGGGTCCCCGGTGGGCGGCGCCTATGTCCGGCTGCTCGATGCCGGCGGCGAGTTCACCGCCGAGGTGGTGAGCTCGGCCACCGGCGCCTACCGGTTCTTCGCGGCGCCGGGCAGCTGGCGGGTGCGGGCGCTGACCCCCGGCGGCGCCGGGGAGGCCGCGGTGCGCGTGGTCGGCGGCGAGGTTGCCGAGGCGCCGGTAACGCTGGTCCCCTGACCCGCCGGCGGCGGGGTGGAGACCCGGCCCACCAGCACCGCTACCACGGCGACGCCCACGAGCAGGGCGAGAAGAAGGGGGAGGGGTCGGTTGTCGCCCGGCAGCGGTGGCACCTTCGCCGGCACGGCGCCCACGGCGAAGGTCGCGACCGCCTGGACGCCCCGGGCCACGACGAGCAGCTGAGCCCGCTGTCCCGGAGCGCCGGTGGCCAGGTATCCGACGCGGTAGCGACCCAGCAGCTCGGAGCGCACCGTGTCGAAGGCGTTCACCAGCATCGAGGGTCCGGAGATCTCCAGCACCCGGCCACCGGAAAGCTGCGGCAGCCCGCCCAGGTAGCCGGCTGCTCCCCTGCCCAGCAGGACCGAGTAGAGCGTCGTCCGTGAGCCCGTGACCGTGCGGGACAGGTCGTAGGGCACCGTCGTCAGCGTCGGGCGGGAGTCGACGACGATCACGACGTCGGCGGCGCCGTGCGGCTGGAGCTGCCCGAGCGCCAGGTCGATCGAGGGCGTGATGTCCACCGCGCCGTCGGGCGGCTGCGGCCGCAGCTCCGCCAGCGCACGGACCGCCGCCGACCGGTCCGTGCTGGCAGCAGCGGCCAGCTCCGGATCCGGGCCGCCCGCGACGACGCCCGCCCGTACCTCGCGGGGCAACGCGAAGAGGAACTCCCTGGCGGCGCCCTGCTCCGCGTCGAGCACCGCCCGCGGGACGGCGGTGTCGATGACCAGCAGAACCCGCACACCGGCTACCGGCAGCCGAGCCGCCGAGGTGACGACGGAGCGCCTGCCGTTCTCACTCACCCGGAACGCCGACAGCGGCAGGGTCTCGTCGGCGAGGATGGGCGGAACGACGACGTCGAGCGAGACCGTGGAACGCTGGTCGCTGCGGACCTGCAGGATTCGCGGGTAGTCGCCGGCTGCGGCCGCCGAACCGCCGGCGAGGGGGCCGAGACTCAGCAGCGACACGGCCAGCAGCAGGCCACCGGCCCGGGCTCGTGGGAACCGCGTCACGGCTGCCCCTCCTCCCTGGCCGGGTCCGCTCCGCCAACATGGTGACCGACATGGCCGCTTCTCCACCAGCCCCGAGCGCCTTCCCGATGCGGGCAGGGTGCCGCAACGCCACGCCGCCGGTCCGGCTGGCCGCCGCGGTGCTCGCCGCCCTGCTCGCCGGCTGCACGACCGGCGGCGGCACGACGACCGCCTCCCCGCCGGCACCGCGCCCCACCTCCGCCCCGCCCGCTGTGGACCCCGGACCGGTCGAGTCGCCGCCGATACCGCCCGGGGCGTTCGCCGCGACCGTCGTACGGGTGGTGGACGGTGACACGCTGTTGGCGGTGCTCCCAGGGACGTCGAGATCGCTGCGCATCCGGTTGATCGGCATCGACGCACCCGAGACGGTGCGGCCCGCGACGCCGGTCGCCTGCTACGGCCCGCAGGCGTCAGCGCTCGCGCATCGGCTGCTCAGCGGTGCGCGGGTGCGGGCGGCGTACGAGCCCGGCGGCCGTGCGGACCGGTTCGGCCGCGAGCTGTGGGACGTCTGGCTGCCCGACGGTCGGTTCCTGCAGGCGGTGCTCGTCACGGCCGGTGCAGCCCGGGCCTACCCCTACCGCCCGCAGGTCCGCTACGCCGGCCCGCTGCGGCGACTGGCCGACGCGGCGCAGACTGCTCACCGCGGGCTGTGGGGGCCACCGTGCCACGGAAGGTCGTTCGGGCGCTGACACCCTCGGAAGGGGCGACGATTCTCGAGAGAAGCCGCACGCCCGCTCTGTTGCGCTTTGCAGCCGGCCACCGTACCTAGACTGGCCGAGTGGTGGAGACGGCGTACACCGGCGGACTGCTGCTGATCCTCGGGCTGGTCGCCTGGGTGGCTTTCTACCTGGTCTACCGCATCTATACCGGCCCACGGTGATGGCGCTGCACCCAGAGCTCGTGCCGCTGGCGTTCCTGCTCGGCACCTGGACCGGCGAGGGCGTCGGCGGCTACCCGACGATCGAGGACTTCGGCTTCGGCCAGGAGCTGTCGTTCGCACACGATGGCAAGCCGGTGCTCCAGTACTCGAGCCGCAGCTGGTCCCTGCCGGACGGCCGGCCGATGGCGCGTGAGTCCGGCTGGTGGCGACCGCGCCCGAACGGCGAGATCGAAGTCCTCCTGGCGCACCCGATGGGGGTGGCGGAGGTCTGGTTGGGCACTGTGGCCGGCACCAGGGTCGAGCTCCGGACCGACGTCGTCGCCCGTACGCCGTCGGCCAAGGAGGTCACCGCCGGCACCCGGCTCTACGGGCTGGTCGAGGAGGAGCTGATGTGGGCCTACGACATGGCCGCGCTCGGCCAGCCGCTGCGGCCGCATCTGTCCGCCCGGCTGCACCGCGGCTGACCGCTCCCCCTTGCCCGTCGAGCCGCCGGCGAACGTCCTCGCCGCCTTCGGACTCACCGGCCGACCGGTTCCGCTCACTGGCGGCCAGGGTGGCACCTGGCGGGTCGGCGGCGCCGTCCTGAAGCCGCTCGACGCCGAGCCGGTCGAGTCGGCATGGACCGCCGAGCTGTTCGAGGCTGTTCCGCTCGACGGCTTTCGGGTGCCGCGGCCCCGCCGGGCCGCAGACGGGTCGCTGCACGTCGCCGGCTGGGCGGCCTGGGAGGCGGTAGAGGGCGGCCACGAGCCACGGTGGCGGGACATCATCGAGGTCGGCGAGGCGTTCCATGCCGCGCTCGCCGCCGTACCGCGACCGGCCTTCCTCGACACCAGGACCGATCGCTGGTCCGTCGCCGACCGGGTGGCGTGGGGCGAGCGGCGACTCGACGGCGTCCACGTCAAGCACCTCGACCGGCTGCGCGCCGCCCTGGGCCCCGTGTCGGCGCGGAGCCAGCTGGTCCACGGGGACTTGACCGGCAACGTCCTCTTCGCGCCCGGGTTACCGCCAGCGGTGATCGATTTCTCGCCGTACTGGCGGCCGGCCGGCTGGGCCTCCGCCGTTGTGGTGTCGGACGCGCTGACGTGGGAGGGCGCCGACGAGTCGATCCTCGACGGCGTCACCCACGTCGAGGACTTCCATCAGCTGCTGGTACGCGCGGTCATCTACCGAGTGGTGACCGACCGGCTGTTCCTGGCCGACGAGCCGCTGCGGCCAGACGACGCGGACCCCTACCGGCCGGTCGTCGAACTGGTCTGCCGGCCGGCCCGCTGCTGAGGCGGGCGGGTGCGGCTGGGCCCTCGAGGGTTCCGGCTCCGGGCAACAGACAACCCCCGGGCTTTCCTCGCAAACTGCGAGGGCCGGCTGGACGAGGGCCGGCGCCCGGGGGCGCGGTGTCTGTCGAGATCTCCGCCGTACGCCGTCATAGGGAGGCGCCCGGTGGAACCGGAGTCCAGGACGGCGGCTAGCGGACAGCCACCTCACGAGTCCGTTGTTCACACATGAACGAGGACCACCTCCCTTCCCGTGTGCG
>JBPCOX010000081.1:0-2897 GCA_050999825.1 Mycobacteriales bacterium | reverse complement strand
AGCATCGCTCGACCGGCGGCGGGGTCCCCGCCGTCGGCCAGCATCCGCAGCAACGTGGCGCCGGCGGCCAGTACGCCGAGCCGCCGGGCGACCAGCACGTCGAGACCAGTGTCGATCTCGGCCCGGGAGCAGGCGACGAGCGGCCGGGCGCCGAGGTAGGTCCACGGCCGGGTGTTCGAGACGATCCCGAGGCAGAGCGGGCCGATCGGCGGCTCACCCGCCCGTTCCAGCCACAGCGGGCGCGCTCGACGGGTCCCGGTGGCGAGGAACTGGCGGGCCGCACAACGCACGAACAGCGCGGTGCTGACCGGCGTACCGGCTGCGCGACGACGCTCCACGTCCCGCACCACCTCGGCGTCGAGCCCGAAGCCGGCGCAGAAGGTGAACCAGCGGTCGTCCGCCCGGCCCAGACCGACCCGCCGCCGGCGGCCGCCCCGGATCGCGTCGAGCAGCTGCCCGGTTGCGTCGACCGGGTCGCGGGCGATCCCCAGCGCGCGGGCGAAGACGTTGGCGTTGCCACCCGGTACGACGGCGAGCGCCGGCAGCGAGGCCGCCGGACCATCCGCGAGCAGTCCGTTGACCACCTCGTGAACCGTGCCGTCGCCCCCGACCGCCACTACGACGTCGACCTCGTCGGTGACCGCCTGCCGGCCGAGCTCCTCGGCGTGCCGGCGGTGCCGGGTGTGCGCGACGTCGAGCTTGAGCTCGCTGCCCAGAGCCCGGATGAGCACGTCCCTGCGACGGGCGTTGGTGGCGGTCGCCGCCGGGTTGATGACCAGCAGCGCCCGCATCCGCGGCAGCGTAACGCCCGGCTAGGGTGGCCGCGTGGCCGCGCCTCCCTCTCGCGGTCGCATTCCGGTTCCGGTGCCGGTACGCCGGGCAGCGGCCGTCGTGCTCGTCGAGGGGCTCGCCCTGCTGCTGCTCTGCGGGTCGTACGCCGTCCGCGTCCTGTTCGGCCGGCCGGAGAACCGGGCGCTGGCCGTGTCGGGAGCTGCGATGGGCCTGGCGGCAGGAGCGCTCGTCGCACTATTGGCCGGTGCCCTCTTCCGTGGCCGGCGAGGCGCCGCCTCGCCGGTGCTGGTCGTGCAGCTGCTGGCGCTGCCTGTCGGCATCGGGCTGCTGCAGGGGCACCTGCCGCTCTACGCCGCCGCCGTGCTGCTCCCAGCGGTCGTCGTCCTGGCGCTGCTGTTGGGCACCGCGTCCGGCCGGGCGATCTTCGCCCGCTGACGGAACACCGGGGGCTGCGCCCCTTTCGGCCTCAGTCCTCGACGAGCAGGCCCTCGCGGAGCTGGGTCAGCGTGCGGGCCAGCAGCCGGGATACGTGCATCTGGGAGATCCCGAGCTCGGCCGCGATCTGCGACTGGGTCATGTTGCCGAAGAAGCGCAGCAGCAGGATCTTCTTCTCCCGCGGCGGCAACCGCTCCAGCAGCGGCTTGAGCGACTCCCGGTACTCGACGCCCTCGAGCGACTCGTCGGTCACCCCGAGCGTGTCCGCGACGGCGGGGGAGTCGTCGTCGCCGCTGTCGGGCGTGTCGAGAGACACCGCGGAATAGGCGTTCGCCGACTCGAGACCCTCGAGCACCTCCTCCTCGGTCATGCCGAGATGAGTGGCGAGCTCGGCCACTGTCGGCGAGCGGCCGTTGCGCTGGGCCAGCTCGCTGGTGGCCTTCGTCAGCGAGAGCTTCAGCTCCTGCAGCCGCCGCGGCACCCGGATCGCCCACCCCTTGTCCCGGAAGTGCCGCTTGATCTCGCCGACGATGGTCGGCGTGGCGTAGGTCGAGAACTCCACGCCCCGCTCGAGGTCGAACCGGTCGACCGACTTGATCAGCCCGATGGTGGCGACCTGCACCAGGTCGTCGAGCGGCTCGCCCCGGTTGCGGAATCGGCGCGCGAGGTATTCCACGAGCGGCAGGTGCATCTCGACGAGCTCGTCCCTCACCCGGGCTCGGCGGGCGTCCTCCGCGTCCAGCACGATGAGCTCCGCGAACAGAGCTCGGGCGTGGGCGCGGTCGTGGGACGTGCGCTCTGAACGAGTCTCGACCTCGGCCTCCGGCACCGCAGGCGCGAGCAACGGCGGGACCGGCGAGCCCTCGTCATCGTCGGCGGCTCGCTGCGGCGGGGCGCTCGCGGTGGTCGCCTCGGTCACCCGAGACCCGATCCGCTGCCGCGGCTCTTCTGCAGGTCGATGGTCACCCGGTTGTCGGCGTCGACCCGGCTGTCCACGCCGCCGACCAGCGCTGAGAGCACCGTCCAGGCAAAGGTGTCCCGCGCCGGTGGCTGGCCATCGAGGGTCAGAACGCTCACCGAGATCCGGATGACGTCACGGGACAGCTCGAACTCGCACTCCAGGTCGGCCCCCGGCTCGGCCTGCGCGAGCAGGATCGCGCAGGCCTCGTCCACGGCAATGCGGAGGTCCTCGATCTCGTCCAGGGTGAAGTCCAGCCGCGCCGCCAGCCCCGCGGTCGCCGTACGCAGGATGGACAGGTACGCGCCGGCCGCCGGGAGCCGGATGGTGACGACATCGCCGACGCCCCCCGGTGCCGCGCGTTCGACGCGGGCCTGCATGGCGTCGCCGCTCATGCGCACCTCCGGAGGTCGTGGCGGGACCGCTGTACGACCGCCGTGAAATCTCACGGTACCGCCTCGCGGAGAGCTGGTTCAGCCACCGTCGGGGTGAGCTACTACAGCCGGCCCGGCCAGATCGCTCTGGGCGGATCCGCTCAGCCGGTAGGTCGTCCACTCGTCCATGGGCTCGGCGCCGAGGGAGCGGTAGAAACCGATCGCTGCGGCGTTCCAGGCCGCCACCGCCGGCCCGATCACTCCGCCGGATCTTCCGGGGCGACGTTCCACCGGCGCAGCGCCGGCCAGTGGTGCTCCTCGGAGAGCACGCTCATGGT
>JBPCOX010000026.1:0-7811 GCA_050999825.1 Mycobacteriales bacterium | reverse complement strand
TGGCAGAGCGACGCCTCCAACCTGGACAGCCGGGCGAACGGCAAGACCCAGATCTATGAGTCGGCGAACCCGTTGATCGACTCCACGGCGTACGCGGTGCTGGTGAGCGTGAGCTCGGGCGGAGCCGCCGGCAACCAGGCCAGCACCCGGCCGGCCATCGACGGCAACGGCGACGAGGTCGCCTGGCAGTCGACCTCGAACAACCTGGTGGCGGGCGACACCAACGTCGCGCTCGACGCGTTCCTGCGTGGCACCCGTGCCGGCGCCTTCATCGGCGCCGGTTCGACGATTCGGGTGAGCGTCGACTACAACGGCGGCCAGCTCGCCGGCGCCAGCCAGCGGCCCAACCTCGATGCCGCCGGCGACACGGTGGGCTTCGCCGCCAATGCGCACACGGTGGTCAGGGGCGACGTCAACGGTCAGCGGGACGTCTTCCTGCGCGACCTGCGGACCGGCATCAACACCCTGGTGGACGTCTGCCAGTTCGGCCGCTTCGGCGGCGGCGAAGCGTCCTGTGGGCCGGCCGCACCGCCGCGCTCGAACCCCGCCGTGGACTCTGCCCGCCCCGGCGGCGAGGACCTCTCGAGCCGGGCGTTCCTGTCCGCGGACGGGCTCAGCGTGGCCTTCATCTCGGGCATGGCCGACCTGGTGCCGGGCGACACGAACGCGGGCACGTCGCTCGACGACATCTTCGTGCGGGACTTCTCGACGGGCGGCAGCATCTTCGGGCCCAACGAGAGCTGGACCACCTCGCCGTACTACGGTTCGCGGGCAACCCTGTTCGCCGATGTCGACGCCGACCGCAGGGCTGACGCGGTGGCGGTTAACAACAACGCTCTCTACGTGCGGCGGTCCACCGGCTCCCGCTTCGGCGACACCACCGCCTGGACCGCCGAGGCCTTCTACGGGTCGGTGGGAACCTTCCTCGCCGACGTCAACGGCGACAACAGGGCCGACGCGATCGCGGTCAACTCCAACGGTGTCTACGTCAAGCAGTCCACCGGTGCAGCTTTCGCCTCGGCCACCAAGAACTGGTCGGGCGCCTTCTACGGTTCGAGGGCGA
Source organism: Mycobacteriales bacterium (assembly GCA_050999825.1). Lineage (GTDB taxonomy): Bacteria > Actinomycetota > Actinomycetes > JALYNC01 > JALYNC01 > JBPCOB01. Next base: position 6,748 of record JBPCOX010000026.1, on the reverse strand, counting down.
CGGCGTTCGCCGACGTCAACGGCGACGGCAAGGCCGACGCGATCGCGGTCAACTCCAGCGGTGTCTACGTGAGGCTCTCCACCGGTGTCGCTTTCGGGCCGACCAAGGCGTGGGCCGGCCCGTTCTACGGCTCGGGTGGCACCTTCTTCGCCGACGTCGACGGCGACCGCAGAGCCGACGCGATCGCCGTGAACTCCACCGGCACCACCGTGCGGCTCTCCACCGGGTCCTCGTTCGGACCCAACGGCCCCACCGCCGGTGCGGTGCCCGGGAGCAGGCTCCGCTTCGCCGACGTCAACGGCAACGGCCAGGCCGACGCCGTGTACTTCGGTGTGTCGAGGACCACGGTCTACTTCTCGACCGGCAACAGCTTCGACAGCGGACACGGCGGGACGACCGGTCCCTTCTACGGCAGCGTGGCCACGGCGTGTGCCGACGTCACCGGCGACGGCCACGCCGACGCCATCGCCGTCAACCGCTCGAACATCACCGTCCGCCGCGCGACCTAGCCGGTCCGCTGCGGCGCGGTGGTAGCGTCGGGCGCCTGACGGGGCTGAAGCGAGGCCGAGCCGCTTCCGGCGACGGCGGTACCAGCCGCTGTGGCACCGGGAGATCGCCAGAAGGGTAAGCCGCTGCCCCTCTCAGGCCGGCTGACCTCCGCGCGCAACCCGCTGCCACAGGGCGCGCTGGCCGTGGGCAGCGGTCTGCTGGTCCTCGGCGTCTCGGCGTACGCCTTCCTCGCCATTGCCGCCCGGGCGCTGCCGGCCGGGACCTTCGCCACCCTGTCTGTGCTGTGGGTTCTCGTCTACACCGTCGGGCCGGGCCTGTTCCTCCCGCTCGAACAGGAGGTCGGAAGGGCACTCGCCGACCGGCGCGCGCGCGGGCTCGGCGGCGGCCCGGTGCTGCGGCGCGCAGCCACCCTGGGCCTCGGCCTCGTCGTGGCCCTCCTCCTCACAGCCCTGGTCGCCGGGCCGGCGGTGGTCGCGGGCCTGTTCTCCGGCTCGTGGCTGGTCCTCGGCGCCCTGTTGTTGAGCTTTGTCGGGCTATGGGGCGCGCATCTGTCCCGTGGGGCGCTGTCCGGCACCGGGCGGTTCCGGCGGTACGGCGCACAGCTCGCGGTCGAAGGGTGCGCCCGGGTGATCGGCTGCGGCCTGCTGGCGGTGCTGGCCGTGCGCTCCGCCGGTGGCTACGGACTGGTCATCGGGATCGCGCTGATCGTCTCCGTACTGGTGACCGTGCCGGCCCCGCGCAAGCTGACGGGGCCCGGGCCGGACGCGTCCTGGGGCGAGCTGTCCGGGGCGCTCGGCTGGCTCTTTGCCGGGGCGCTGCTGGCGCAGCTGCTCGTCAACGCCGGCCCGGTGGCCGTAAAGGTGCTCGCGACCCCCCGGGAGGAGGCGGCTGCGGGCCAGCTGCTCGCGGGCCTCGTGCTCGCCCGGCTGCCGTTGTTCCTGTTCGCTGCCGTGCAGGCCGCGCTGCTGCCGCGGCTGGCCGGGCTGGTCGGCGCGGGCCGACACGACGAGTTCCTCGCCGGTCTGCGCCGGCTGCTCGTCGGCGTGGCGGGGATCGCCGGGCTCGCCGCCGCGGCGATGGCGGTCGTCGGTCCGGCGGCCCTTCGGCTGGTGTTCGGGGCCGCGTTCGACCTCGGCGGCGGCGCGCTGGCCGAGCTCGGCGTCGCGACCGGCCTCTACATGGTGGCGATCGTGCTCGGCAACTCCCTGCTGGCCTTGCGCCAGTACGCAAGGGCGGCAGCCGGTTGGGCGGCGGGAGTGGCCGGGTTCGTGTTGGTGGTGGCGCTGGGTTCCTCGGTGCTGACCCGGGTGGAGCACGGGTTCCTCGCCGGCTCGCTGCTGGCCGCGCTCACGCTGGCGGCCTTTCTCCCGGCCGCCTTGCGGTCGTCCCGGCGGGAGCCGGGCCGCCGAGCCGAGCCGCCGTCCTACGCGCTGTTCGAACCGTGACCGGCCCGGCGGTGTGCGCGGTCGTCGTGGCCTATCTCGACGAACCGTGGCTCGAGCGCTGCGTCGAGTCGCTGCTGGCCTCGGCGGCAGTGCAGGTGGAAGTGGTGCTGGTCGACAACGGCGACACCTCGGGCGGGGTCGACCGGCTGGCCGGCCGGGACCGCGTGCGGGTCGTGCGGCCCGGCCGCAACCTCGGCTTTGCCGGGGGCTGCAACGCGGGCGCCGCCGCCGGCGGCGGTGACGTTCTCGCCCTGGTCAACCCGGACGCGGTGGTCGAGCCGGACGCGCTGGCCCGGCTCGCCGCCGCCGTCGAGGACCGGCAGGTCGGCATCGCGACGGCCAGCATCCGGCTGGCAGCAGACCCGTCGCGCATGAACTCCGTCGGCAACCCGCTGCACTACCTCGGCCTGGTGTGGGCGGGCGGCTTCGGCGAGCCGGCAGCCGACCACGGCGAGGTCCGCGACGTCGCGACCGCGAGCGGTGCCGGCTGTGCGCTGCGTCGCGAGCTGTGGGACCGGCTCGGCGGGTTCGACCCGGCGTACTTCGCCTACCACGAGGACACCGAGATAAGCCTCCGCTGCTGGCAGCAGGGACTGCGCGTCGTATACGTGCCGGACGCCGTGGTGGTGCACCGCTACGAGTTCTCCCGCAACAAGCGGAAGAACTATCTCCTCGAACGTAACCGCTGGCTCACCGTGCTCACCCTCTACTCGCGCCGCTCCCTCCTGCTGCTGTTGCCACCGTTGCTGGCGTTGGAGGTGTGCATGCTCGCGGCGGCGACTGCGGAGGGCTGGCTGCCGGAGAAGGTGGCGGGCTACCGCTGGCTGGTCGGGCACGCGGCGCAGATCCGTCGCCGGCGCTCGCTCACGCAGGCCCAGCGCCGGTGCTCCGACCGTGAGCTGGCCGGGCTGTTCGCTACCAGGTTCGAGCCGGCGAACCTGCCGACTCCGCGTGGCCTGGGGTTTCTCAACTTTGTGCTGGAGCGGTACTGGAAGCTGGTCCGCGGACACCTGTGACCGCTTCGCTGTCAACGGTCGCTGCCACCCCGCTCGCTATGCTCACCCGGCCCCGATCCCTTTCCGCCAGAGGACGCTGGTGACACGTCCGAGAGCCGCGCGCTGGTTGACCTCGCTGGCGGGCCAACGTGCACTCACTCCGATACGTGCTCGGGTGGCGCCGCCCTTGGACCGCCTCGCCCTACGGCGTTATCGCACGCTCGCCCGGCGTGGTGAGCTGGCGAGGGACCCCGAAGCGGTGGAGCGCGAGACCGTGCTTGCCTTCACCCGCGTCCTGGAGGCAGACCGCACCCGGCGGCGCCCTTCCCCCAGCGCCCGTCGGGCCCTGGTCGACTCGTTCCACCGGCTCTACTACCACTCTTCGAAGCAGACCTGGGAGTCGACGTACTTCCGCGGGACAGCGGTCTGGAAGAACCCGCTGGACCTGTGGCTCTACCAGGAGATCCTCTGCAAGGTCCGGCCAGATGTCATCATCGAGACCGGGACGAAGTACGGCGGCAGTGCCTACTATCTCGCCAGCATGTGCGACCTCCTCGACCACGGTGAGGTCATCACCATTGACATCCAAGTTCAGCCCGGCCGTCCCGACCACTCCCGGATCACCTACCTGACCGGTTCTTCGACCGACCCGCAGGTCGTCGAACGGGTCGACGCGCTGCTTCCACCGGATGCCACCACGCTGGTCTTCCTCGACTCCGACCACCGCTGCGACCACGTACTGGATGAGCTGCGGATATGGGCGAGCCGGGTGTCGGTCGGCTCCTACCTGGTGGTCGAGGACACCAATATCAATGGCCATCCGGCTGCCGAGAAATGGGGGCCCGGTCCCATGGAAGCCGTCGACATCTTTTTGCGTGGCAACGACGGGTTCGAGGTGGACGAGTCCAAGCACAAGTTCTTCCTCACCTTCAATCCGCGCGGATACCTGCGGCGGGTCTCCTAGCCGAGCCGCGCCTGTAGGTTGGCCGTCGTGCCTAGCCCGTCCGCGCCGATGGAGTTCGCGGGCCGCGTGCTCGTGGTCATCCCGGCGCTCAACGAGGAGGCGTCGGTCGGACAGGTGGTGAAGGAGGTCGAGGCGGTTGTGCCGGACGCGCACGTCCTCGTCGTCGACGACGGCTCGGTCGACCGCACCCGCGAGGTCGCGAGCGCCGCGGGTGCCGACGTGCTCTCACTGCCGTTCAACCTCGGCGTCGGCGGGGCGCTGCGCGCCGGGTTCCGGTACGCCGTCCGCTTCGGCTACTCGGTCGTCGTGCAGGTCGACGGCGACGGTCAGCACGATCCGGCCGAGATCCCGCGCCTGCTCGAGGAGCTCGCCGAGGCCGATGTCGTCATCGGCGCCCGCTTCGCCGGCCGCGGCGACTACTCCGTCCGCGGGCCCCGGCAGTGGGCGATGCGGCTGCTGGCCCACTCCCTGTCCAAGCGGACCCGGGTGCCGCTGACCGACACGACCTCGGGGTTCCGGGCGTTCGACGCCCGTGCCGTCGAGGTCTTCGCCCGCGACTATCCGGCCGAGTACCTCGGCGACACCGTGGAGGCGCTCGTCATCGCCGCCCGGGCGGGCTGCCGCGTCTCGCAGGTGCCGGTCCGGATGCGCCCCCGTGTCGGCGGATCGCCGAGCCATGCGCCGGTCAAGTCGGCCGTCTACCTGGCTCGCACCTGCCTGGCGCTGTTCATGTCCAGGGTGCGCCGCTGACGTTCCGCCACGCGCCCGGCCGTCAGGGTGCGGCCGGCGTCCGTGGTGCCTCCCGAGGTCCACGTGACATCTCGAGTCGCAGCAGGCCGATCTCCTCGGCCAGGGCGCGGCTCTTGTCCTCCAGCCGGCTGACCTCCCAGCTCAGGTGCACGCAGACGAGGAGCAGGACAAGGGCGGCGACGAAGAGCAGCAGGTTGGGGCCGGACTGCACGCCGAGCAGGTCCGCGCTGAGGTCGAGCAGGCCAGGGAAGACGGCGAGTGGCACCATCCCGAGACCGACGACCAGCCAGAGGACGGCGTACTTCTCCTTGAGCTGCCGGCGGCGGAGCAGCTCGAACATCAGCGAGCAGGTGATGGCGCCGCCGAGCAGTGCGGTGATGTGGATGTTCACGAGGACTCCGTCCCTTGCGACCTGCCGCCTGCAGTCATCGCGTCGTCATGCTGTGCGGGCTCCGGCGGGTGCCGGTGGCCGCGCCGACCTGCCGCTTGCGGTCCGTCGCTGGTCGCGGTCGCGGGTCGCCGACCACCACCCGGTCGGCACTTTCGGCCGAACGCAGTGCGAGCGGCAGGAGCAGTGCCCCGAGGTAGCTGCAGCCGATCATGTACCGCACGAGCTGGTTCGGGTTGTTGACGAGAACGTTGAGCTGGTTGGACGCCGTCCCGGCGGCCAGCGCCAGCAGCGCCCAGTTCCGGCGGCGCCGGGATGCCAGGAACACCGCCAGATAGCCGAGGTACGCCCACGTGGCCCCGCGCCAGAGCACCCACTCGAGCTGGCGGGTGTGGCTCGCCGCGACGAGGAACTTGCCGGCGTCGTGCAGCTGGCTCGAGGGCGCGTCCGGGCGAAGGACGTCCTTCACGCCAGGGCGGAGGTACTTGGCCCACCCGAAGAAGTCCGCGGGAAGGCTGAGGTTGGGAAACGCCGTCGGGCCCAGTCTGGGGTTGGCCGGCCAGATGCTCCACGCGATCGCGCCCCGGCAGATCCTGGCTTGGAAGACAAAGTCCGGTGTGCGGGTGAGGACCTGCCGCCACAGCGTGAACAGCTGCTCGTGCACCCGGTCGGCCGCGGTCCGGGACCACGTCTTCTGGGCGTTGAGGACGTCGGAGGAATAGCAGTTCTGACCACCCTTGTCCCAGGACTTAAGTGGGGCGACCTGCCGCATGAGCGCCAGCTCGGCACCAGTGAAGACCCCTGGCCGGGTGTGGTAGGCGACTGCGATGTCGGCGTACGCGGGGCCGAGCACGAGGTCGGACGCCGGCGTCGCTGCGCCCAGCGCCGGGAACACCGCGGTGTTGAGGCCGATGGCCAGGACGGCGGCGGCGACGCCGGCGGCCAGCGAGCGCAGCCGCACCCGCGGCACCGCCAGTGCGATGAGAAGCGCCGCGAGCACCGCGAACAGAAACCCGTTGCTGCGGAACAGCGCCATTCCCAGCAGCGAGAGGAAGATCCCGCCAAGAATTCGGGAGGTCCGACGCTCACGGAACCAGCTGGCCCGGTCGGCCTGGCGGGCTGCGAGCAGGCGGGCGGTGCAACCCAGCAGGACGATCTCGCACGCGACGAACGGGACGTCCTTCCATACGTACACCGGAAACGGACCGAGCATCGGCGTGTAGGGGAGGACGACGGCCGGGAGGGCGGCCCACCGGGCCCGGACGCCGAGCTGGTGGATCCCGGTCGCGGCGAAGGCGAGCGCCGCGGCGAAGGCAACCGTCTGGGCGAGGGTCAGCAACGCGACGCCGCCGGAGACGCGCAGCGACAGCCACACCAGCGCGTTGTAGACGATCGAGTGGTTGGTCGACCAGTGGTCGGTGGTGACCTGCCAGGTGTAGGCGACGGAGTCGTAACTCAGGAGCGCCGGATAGAACGCGAACCAGTAGCAGAGAAAGCCGAGCTCGGCGGCGACGAAGATTGCCAGCGGTAGTTGCAGCCGAGGTGGAACGCGATCGCGAACGCGGCCGAGTCGCGGCAGCGGCCCACCGGAGCGCCGCACCGGTGCTTTCTGCGTGCGGAGCGAGCGACCCGCCGACGGCTCCTGCGCAACAGCCCGGGCGTCCATTGCCACCGAGCCTACTGACCTCGGATCTCC
>JBPCOX010000004.1:0-7131 GCA_050999825.1 Mycobacteriales bacterium | reverse complement strand
GCCGGGCTCGTCTCCCTGCAGCTGGTCCGCGGGGCGGCCGAGGCCCAGAGCCTGTCGGCGCTGAGACGCCAGGCCGAAGTCGTCACGACTCTGATCGAGAAGCAGGCCGGGCCCGCCTCGCCGCTGCAGCGGAGCCGCTTCCTGCGACTGATCAGGCTGCAGCGGGTGACGGTGGGCACGGTCAGCCGAGCCGGTACGTCGGACGGCCCGGCCACCGCCGCGTTGCGCCCGGGCGACCTGGCTGGGCTCCGGGCCGGGCGGGTGGTGTCCGGCGTACGGAGCTCCGGCGGCCGCCGGGTGTTGCTTGCCGGTCAGCCCTTCGAGTCCGGCGGCGCGCTCGTCCTGGTGCAGCCGGCCACGGTGGCACGCGGCGTCCTCAACGACGTACGCCGGCGCACGCTGCTCGCGCTGCTGGTCGGGCTGGTCGGGGCGGCGGTCGCCGGCGCCCTGCTGGCCCGGCGGCTCGCCTCGCCACTGCAGCGGGCCGCGGCCGCGGCGCACCAGATGGCCGGCGGCGCCCGTGATGTGCGGCTGGTGCCGGAGGGACCGACGGAGGTGGCCGAGGTCGCGGTCGCCCTGAACACCCTGGTCGGGGCGCTGAGCACCAGCGAGGGCCGCGAGCGGGAGTTCCTGCTCTCCGTCTCCCACGAGCTGCGGACCCCGCTGACGGCGGTCAAGGGTTACGCCGAAGCGCTCGCGGACGGCGTGGTTGCGCCGGCCGAGGTACCGGCCACCGGCCGGATCATGCTGGCCGAGGCCGGCCGGCTCGAACGACTGGTGTCGGACCTGCTCGACCTGGCCCGGCTCGGAGCGCAGGACTTCCGGGTGGACCCGGCGCGGATCGATCTCGCCGAGCTGGTCCGCGACGCCGGCCGGGTCTGGGTCAGCCGTTGCTCTCGCGAAGGGGTCGAGCTGCGGGTCGAGGCGCCGGCCGATCCACTGGTGGCGGTGACCGACGGCGCCCGGCTGCGCCAGATCCTCGACGGCCTGGCCGAGAATGCGCTCCGGGTGACCCCCGCCGGGTCGGTGGTCGTGCTGGCGTTGCGGCGCGACGGGGCCGAGGCGCTGCTGCAGGTGCGCGACGGTGGACCGGGTCTGACCCCGGAGGACCTCGAAGTCGCCTTCGAGCGCTCGGCGCTCTATGACCGTTACCGCGGTGTGCGCCGGGTGGGCACCGGGCTCGGTCTCGCGCTGGTCGCCGGGCTGGCCGGCCGTTTGGGTGGTACGGCGTCCGCCGGGAGCGCTCCAGAGGGTGGCGCTGCCTTCACTATCCGGCTCCCGATGGAGCCCGCCGTCACCCCTGTCGGTGGGGCGTCCCCGGTTGCTGGCTAGTCTGGTCGGGCGCCAGCCCACCCCGGCCGACTTCGCTGGAGACCCGCGCGTGAGTGTGCTCGACGACATACTTGCCGGCGTACGCGCCGATCTCGCCGAGCGTTCTGCCGCCGTCCCGCTCGACCGCCTCAAGGAGCAGGCCGCGCGCCGACCGTGCGTGCGCGACGCTCTGGGAGCCCTGCGCCGGCCGGGAGTCGGCGTGGTCGCCGAGGTGAAGCGGGCCAGCCCGTCCCGCGGGCCGCTCGCTCCCATTGCCGACCCGGCCGCACTCGCCCGTGACTACGAGGCCGGTGGCGCCTCGGTGGTCAGCGTGCTGACCGAGGGCCGGCGCTTCGGCGGCAGCCTGGCCGACCTGGACGCCGTCCGCGCCGCCGTGGACGTTCCGGTGCTGCGCAAGGACTTCGTGGTCTCGGCGTACCAGCTGTGGGAGGCGCGCGCACATGGCGCCGACCTCGTGCTGCTCATCGTGGCAGCGCTCGAGCAGAACGCCCTGGTCGCCCTCATCGAGCGGACCGAGTCGATGGGCATGACCGCGCTGGTGGAGGTGCACGACGAGACCGAGGTGGACCGCGCCCTCGACGCCGGCGCCAGGGTGGTGGGCGTCAACGCCCGGGACCTGCGCACGTTGGAGGTCGACCGGGGGCTGTTCCGTCGGCTGGCGCCGCGACTGCCGGCCGAGGTCGTCAAGGTGGCCGAGTCCGGCGTACGAGGGCCGCACGACCTGCTGTCCTGCGCGGCCGCGGGCGCCGACGCCGTCCTGGTGGGGGAGGGGCTGGTGACCGACCGCGACCCGCGCCAGGCGGTCGCCGAGCTGGTGACGGCCGGCGCGCATCCGGCCACCCGCTCCGGCTCCTGATGGCGGCGGCGGAGCTGGCCGGCCCGGACGCCGCCGGCCACTTCGGACCGTACGGCGGCCGGTTCGTCCCCGAGGCGCTGGTGCCGGCGTTGTCGGAGCTGGCGGCCGCCTACGACGCCGCCAGCAACGACCCCGGGTTCCTGGCCGAGCTGGACCGGCTGCGGCGGACGTACGCCGGCCGTCCTACGCCGCTGTCCGACGCCCGCCGGCTGTCGGAGGTCGCCGGCGGCGCCCGGCTGCTGCTCAAGCGCGAGGACCTCGCCCACACCGGCTCGCACAAGATCAACAATGTGCTCGGGCAGACGCTGCTGACTCAGCGGATGGGGAAGTCGCGGGTGATCGCCGAGACCGGTGCCGGCCAGCACGGCGTCGCGACCGCCACGGCCTGCGCGCTGCTCGGCCTCGCCTGCGTGGTCTACATGGGCGAGGAGGACACCCGCCGGCAGGCGCTCAACGTGGCCCGGATGCGGCTGCTGGGGGCGGAGGTCGTGCCGGTCGCGGCCGGGAGCGCGACCCTGAAGGACGCCATCAACGAGGCGATGCGGGACTGGGTCACAAACGTCGAGGAGACGCATTACGTCGTCGGCTCGGTGGTCGGCCCCGACCCCTTTCCGCGGATGGTGCGCGACTTCCAGCGGGTGATCGGCGTGGAAGCGCGGACCCAGGTGCTCGAGCTCGTCGGCCGGCTCCCCGATGCCGTGGTGGCCTGCGTCGGGGGCGGCTCCAACGCGATGGGGATCTTCCATCCGTTCCTGGCCGACGCAGCGGTCGCCCTGGTGGGGATGGAGGCCGGCGGTTCGAGCCCGGCGGCGGGCCGGAACGCGGCCACCCTGGTCGGCGGGCGACCCGGCGTACTGCACGGCGCCCGCTCCTACCTCCTCCAGGACGCCGACGGCCAGACCCTGCCGACGGCCTCGATCTCCGCGGGGCTGGACTATCCGGGAGTCGGCCCGGAGCACGCGTGGCTGCGCGACACCGGACGGGCGAGCTACCGGGCGGTGCCGGACGCGGAGGCGATGGAGGCCTTCTCGCTGTGCTGCCGTACCGAGGGGATCCTGCCGGCGCTGGAGACGGCGCACGCGCTCGCGGGCGCGCTCCGGCTCGGGTCCGAGCTCGGGCCGGAAGCCATCCTTCTGGTCAGCTGCTCCGGCCGCGGTGACAAGGACGTCGACACCGCCGCTCGGTACTTCGGTGTCGTGAGCCCGGAGGAGCTGGTCGAGGAGGTCGTCGAGAAGGTCCAGTCGCCGGTCGCGTCGGTGGCCGGCGACGGCTGGTGAGCGCGCTCGACGACCTGTTCGCCACCACCCGGAGCGAGGGACGGGCGGCGCTGATCGGCTATCTGCCGGCGGGCTTCCCGTCGTACGCCGGAGCCGTCGCTGCCATGCGCGCGATGGTGGCGGCCGGTGTCGACGTGGTGGAGGTGGGGCTGCCCTACTCCGACCCACTGATGGACGGGCCTACCATCGTTGCCGCCGTCGACGCGGCGCTCGCCGCCGGCGTGCGGACCGTCGACGTGCTGCGGACAGTGGCGGAGGTCGCGCCGAGTGCACCCACTGTCGTGATGACCTACTGGAACCCGGTGGAGCGCTACGGCGTCCGCCGGTTCGCCGCCGACCTGCGCACGGCCGGCGGCGCCGGAGTGATCACGCCGGACCTGCCACCGGAGGAGGCGGCCGAATGGCGAGCCGGTGCCGCCGAGGCGGGCATCGACCCGATCTTCCTGGTGGCGCCGTCGTCGCCGGCTGACCGGATCGTGCGGGTGGCGGCGGCGAGCCGCGGCTTTCTCTACGCCGCCTCGACGATGGGTGTGACGGGAGCCCGCACCTCGGTCGGGCAGCGGGCCGCCGACCTGGTGCGGCGGTGTCGTTCGCATACCGACCTCCCGGTGGCGGTCGGGCTGGGCGTGAGCACCGGCGCGCAGGCCGCAGAGGTGGCCTCGTACGCCGACGGCGTGATCGTGGGGTCCGCCTTCGTCCGTCGATTGCTTGACGCGGGGGACGAGGCCAGCGGGGTGCGGGCCGTGGCGGAACTGGCGGCGGAGCTCGCGGCAGGCGTACGCCGGGCCTGAGCGAACCCTCCGGCGCCGTACGTCGTCACAGCGGCAGGAGCCTGGGGAGGACGTGTGGTCGCAGTGATGGCACCGACCGGCGCGCGGGCACCGGGTCGCGACGAGGCCGCCCGTGACCTCTTCCGCGCGCACTACGGGCAGCTGGCCGGCTGGACGGCACGGCTGGTGGGGGACCGGGAGGTCGCCCATGAGATCGCCGCCGAGGCGTTCACCCGGCTGCTCAGCCGCTGGACGACCGTGCAGGACCCCAAACCCTGGCTGTACATGACGGCGACCAACCTGGTCCGGGACCGCTGGCGCCGCCAGGAGCGGGAGTCACGGGCGCTGTCCAAGGTGACCGGCCTCGGCTGGGCACCCGCTCCGGACACCTCGGTCCGCGACCTGGTCGAGCGGCTTCCCGACCGCCTCCGCGCCCCGGTCCTCCTGCACTACTACGCCGACCTGCCGGTCACCGACGTCGCCCGCGTGCTCAAGAAGCCGGAAGGCACGATCAAGCGTGCCCTCTATGACGCCCGCCTCCACCTGCACGACGCCCTAACCGCTGACACCGAGGACCTGCGATGACCGACCCGCTGGACCGCCTCCGGCTGCCAGTCGAGCCGCTGGCCCCGCCGAGGGGCACCTTCGACGCCGTGCTGGCCCGGGCGCGCCGGCGCCGCAACGTCCGGACCACCATCCTCGCGGCGCTCTCGACTCTGGTCGTCGCGGGCACCGGTGGCGTGGTCTTCGCCTCGCAGGAGTCCCTGAGTAGCGGTCGTCTGGAGGTTCCCTCCGGCAGGCGCTCCGCAGCCGCGTCGCCGACCCCGGCCCGCTCGATGCCGACGGCCATCCCGCGGCCGGAACGGTCAACCACCCCCGGCCCGGCGCCACTACCGCTGCCGCACTTCCCCGTCCTCGGTGGGTTTCGGCCGTCCTCGGTCACCTCGGTCGGCGGTGGCGTCACCTACCTCCTGGGTGACGTGCCCTGCCGCGGGCCGGCAGGATGCACGTCGCTCGTGCGGACCACGGACAACGGGAAGTCGTGGGTCGGCGTGCCGGCACCGAAGGCGGCCCTGCGCCACTGGCAGTTCTACGACAACCCGAGCAACACCGTGCGGGATCTCCGGTTCGCCTCCGTCCAGGACGGCTGGGCCTACGCCGGCGGGCTGTACGCGACGCACGACGCCGCGAGGACGTGGCAGCGGGTTGACGCCGGTGGCAACGTTGTCGACCTGGCTACCGACGGCACCACGACGTACGCGCTGGTCGGCAGCTGCCGCACCGCCGGGACCGCGTGCACCGACGTACGGCTCCGGTCGACCCCGGCGACCGGCGACGCCTGGCGCGACGTGCCCGCCGTGAGCCGCGGAACCGGCGGACAGATCGCCCTGAGCGGTACATCCGGCGTGATCGTCCTGGGCGAGCCCGGTGGAGCGAGCCGGCTGTTCGTCCGCTCCGGATCCGGCTGGAGTCTCGCCGCCTCGCCCGGCTGCCCCACGGGACTTAGTGCGGCGGCGGCGAGCGCGTCGTCGCCACGGCTGTTCGCCTTCTGCGGCGAGGGCGCAGCCGGGTCGCGGCTCTTGACGACCTACGTCTCGGACGACTCGGGCCGCACGTGGCAGCGACAGCCGGGGCCCGCGTTGCGGCTGGCGAACGGCACCCTGCTCACCACCGCTGCGGCCACGTCCAAGGTTGTCCTCGCCACCATGCTCAGTCCCGACTTCCCGAGTCCGGTCGCTCGCAGCGACGACGGCGGTGCAACCTGGGCCGCCACGAGCCTGCCGTCGCCGCCGGGCGGATGGCGGTACGTCGGGGCGCGGACCGCGACCGATCTCGTCGCCCTCGCGCCGGATGGGACGATCTGGACGAGCAGGGACAGCGGCGTCACCTGGACGGCGTACCGCTTCCCCTGAACCGACCGACGGCCACGGCAGGTAGCGTCGCGGCCGACATGGTGCTCGCCTACATCCCCAGTCCGTCCCGCGGCGTTCTCCACCTCGGGCCGTTGCCGTTGCGGGCCTATGCGCTGTTCATCCTGCTCGGGGTGGTCGCGGCCGTGGTCATCGGCGAGCGGCGGTGGCGGGCTCGCGGCGGCGAGCCGGGCACGGTCGCCGACGTAGCAACGGTCGCGGTGCCCGCCGGCCTTGTCGGTGGCCGGCTCTACCATGTCCTCACCAGCCCCGAGCTGTACTTCGGCAAGGGCCGGCACCCGATCGAGGCGCTCTACATCTGGCGCGGCGGGCTGGGCATTTGGGGCGCGATCGCGCTGGGCGGGGTCGGTGCGTGGATCGCGTGCAACCGCCGGGGCATCTCAATCGCGGCCTTCGGCGACGCGGTGGCACCGGGCGTCGTCGTGGCGCAGGCCATCGGGCGGCTCGGCAACTGGTTCAACCAGGAGCTGTACGGCCGGCCCACTCTGCTGCCCTGGGCGCTGCGTATCGACGCCGACCACCGGCCGACGGCGACCCCCGGCTCGTCGCTCTACCACCCCACGTTCCTCTACGAGCTGCTCTGGAACCTCGGCGTGGCCGCGCTGGTGATCTGGGCCGAGCGCCGCTTCCGGCTGCGCCGCGGTCGGGCCTTCGCCCTCTACGTCGCCGCCTATACCGTCGGCCGGTTCTGGATCGAGGCGCTGCGCGTCGACAACGCCCACCACATCTTCGGGCTGCGGCTCAACGACTGGGTGTCGATCCTGGTCTTCCTCGGCGCGACGACCTTCCTGGTGCTCCGGCGCGACCGGGTGCCGGCGCCGGAGTCGGAGCCGGAGCCGGAGCCGGAGCTGCGGCCGACGTAGGGTTGACGGCGTGAGCGCCGAGGACCAGCCGGGTGCCTTGCCCCGCACGGTGCCGGCTCCCGAGGTGGTCGCGGAGATCCACCACGACCACCGGGACGTCAG
>JBPCOX010000153.1:0-6354 GCA_050999825.1 Mycobacteriales bacterium | reverse complement strand
CTTGTGCGGGCGAGTCTCTTGACCCACTAGCGGGCCCTTCCCTTCAAGAGCCCTCCTCCCCGGGCCCGCCCTGGACGGGCGGTCGCGGCAGCGGCGCGCGGCTCGACGACGACGGTGATGTGGCTGGTGCGCTTGCGGATCCGGTAGGCCCGGCCCTGTGCCCGCGGCCGGAACCGCTTGAGCGTCGGGCCCTCGTCGACGTACGCCTCGCGCACCCACAGGTTCTCGGCGTCGAGCCGCTCGTTGTGCTCGGCGTTGGCCATCGCGCTGGCCAGCACCTTGCCCACCGGCTCGCTGGCCGACTGCGGCGCGAACTTCAGGACGGCGAGCGCCTCGGCGGCCGGCAGGCCGCGGATCAGGTCGACGACGCGGCGAGCCTTGCGCGGCGACACATGCACATGCCGCGCGATGGCCCGCGCTCCCACCACGGGATCAGGCACGGCGGGCCCTCCGCTCGTCGCGGATGTGGCCGCGGAAGGTCCGGGTCGGGGCGAACTCGCCGAGCTTGTGGCCCACCATGCCCTCGGTGACGAAGACCGGGACATGCTTGCGGCCGTCGTGCACCGCGATCGTGTGACCCAGCATGGTCGGCACCACCATGGACCGCCGGGACCAGGTCTTGATCACATTCTTGGTACCCCGCTCGTTCTGCACGTCCACCTTCTTCTGCAGGTGGTCGTCGACGAACGGCCCCTTCTTCAGACTGCGCGGCATCGGCTACGGCTCCTAGCGCTTCTTGTTCGTCCGGCGGCGACGGATGATCATCGCGTCGCTGGCCTTGCGGGTACGGGTGCGGCCCTCCGGCTTGCCCCAGGGGCTGGTGGGGTGGCGGCCGCCCGAGGTCTTGCCCTCGCCGCCGCCGTGCGGGTGGTCGATCGGGTTCATCGCCACGCCACGGACGGTCGGACGGCGGCCCTTCCAGCGCATCCGGCCGGCCTTGCCCCAGGCGATGTTCGACTGCTCCGCGTTGCCCACCTCGCCCACCGTGGCCCGGCAGCGGGAGTCGACGTTGCGGATCTCGCCCGAGGGCATCCGCAGCTGGGCGTGCGGTCCGTCCTTGGCGACCAGCTGGACGCTGGAGCCGGCCGAGCGGGCGATCTTTGCCCCGCCGCCCGGCCGCAGCTCGATGGCGTGCACCACGGTGCCGACCGGGATGTTGCGCAGCGCCAGGTTGTTGCCCGGCTTGATGTCGCTGCCCGGCCCGGCCTCCACCGTGTCGCCCTGGCGCAGCCGCGCGGGTGCCACGATGTAGCGCTTCTCGCCGTCGGCGTAGTGCAGCAGCGCGATCCGGGCGGTGCGGTTGGGGTCGTACTCGATGTGCGCGACCTTCGCCGGCACCCCGTCCTTGTCGTCGCGGCGGAAGTCGATGAACCGGTAGGCACGCTTGTGCCCGCCACCCTGGTGACGGGCCGTGACCCGGCCGTGGACGTTGCGGCCGCCGCGGCTGTGCACCGGTCCGACCAGCGCCTTCTCCGGCTCGTCTCGGGTGATCTCGACGAAGTCGGCCACGCTCGCACCGCGGCGACCAGGGGTCGTCGGCTTGTACTTGCGGATGCCCATGTCGATGTCGTCTCTCGTCAGTCGCGGCCGGTCAGGAGACCGGTCCCCCGAAGATGTCGATGCGGTCGCCGGCCGCCAGGCTGACGATCGCGCGCTTGGTGTCGTTGCGCCGGCCGAAACCGGTCCGGCTGCGCTTGCGCTTACCGGCCCGGTTGAGGGTGTTGACGTCGGTCACCTTGACGCCGAACACCGCCTCGACCGCGATCTTGATCTGGGTCTTGTTCGCATGCGGGGCCACCAGGAACGTGTACTTGTTCGCGTCGAGCAGCCCGTAACTCTTCTCCGAGATGACGGGGCGCAGCAGCACGTCGCGCGGGTCGGCGATCACTGGTTCTCCTCCCGTGCCTCGGCGACGTGCGCCTCGACCTCCTGCTGGGTCGGGACGTTCCCGCCCTCGGACTCGTACGCCGTCTCGGCAAGCAGGTTGCTGTCGGTCTGGTCGAGGACCTCCCCGGCCAGCTGGTCCGTGGAGAGCCCTTCGCCGGCCGGCCGCGTCGTACCGGCCGACGTCGCGGGGGTGTCGGTCACCGGGACCTCCTCGGCCATCGGCACCGAGCCGGCCGCCGTCGCGAGCTCAGCCGAGCTCGCCGAGGCGCGAAGGGCGCGACCCTTGCGCGGTCCGGCCAGGAATGCCGCCAGCGCGGGCTGGGTGAAGACCACGTCGTCGGAGACGAGGACGTCGTAGGTGTTGAGCTGGTCGGGCGCGATCAGGTGCACGGATGCGACGTTGCGCAGGCTCTTCCACGCGGGCCGGTCCGCCCGCTCGACGACCACCAGCACGCGGCGGCGCTCGGTGACCGCGGCCAGGGCTCGAACCGCCGTGCTGGTCGAGGGGACGTCGGAGTCGAGCAGCCCTGCGACCACGTGCACCCGGCCGTTACGGGCTCGGTCGGACAGCGCTCCGCGCAGGGCGGCCGCCTTCATCTTCTTGGGCGTCTTCTGCTCGTAGCTGCGGGGGGTCGGCCCGAACACGGTGCCGCCGCCGGTGAACTGCGGCGCCCGCGTCGAGCCCTGCCGGGCCCGGCCGGTGCCCTTCTGCCGGTAGGGCTTGCGGCCGCCGCCGGAGACCTCGCCGCGGGTCTTGGTGTCCGCGGTGCCTTGCCGGGCAGCAGCCAGCTGGGCCACCACGACCTGGTGCAGCAACGGCACGTTGACCTGTACGTCGAAGACGTCGTCCGGCAGCTCCACCTCACCGGCCGGCGAGCCGGTGGGAGAGAGCACCGAAACGGTGGTCACTGGACGCCTTCCTTCGCCAGGCCGCCCTTGACCGCCGTACGGACGAGGACCAGGCCACCGGTCGGCCCCGGTACGGCGCCCCGGATGAGCAACAGGCCGCGCTCGGCGTCCACGCCGTGGACCAGCAGGTTGAGGGTGGTGGTGCGGACGTGCCCCATCCGGCCGGCCATCCGGGTGCCCTTGAAGACCCGGGCCGGGGTGGCGCAGGCGCCGATCGAGCCGGGCGAGCGGTGCTTGCGCTGAACGCCGTGGCCCGCACCCAGGCCCTTGAAGTTGTGTCGCTTCATGACGCCGGCGTAGCCCTTGCCCTTGCTGGTGCCGACCACGTCCACGCGGCTGCCGGCGATGAACGCCTCCGCGGTCACTTCCTGACCGATGGTGTAGGAGCCCGCGTCGGCGGTGCGGACCTCGACCAGGTGCCGGCGCGGCGGTACGCCGGCCTTGCGGTAGTGGCCGGCCAGCGGCTTGGTGACCTTGCGCGGGTCGACTGCGCCGTACGCCAGCTGGACGGCGGAGTAGCCGTCACGCTCGGGCGTGCGCACCTGGGTCACGATGCACGGCCCGGCGCGCACGACGGTGACCGGAACGATCCGGTTGGCCTCGTCGAACACCTGGGTCATGCCGAGCTTCTCGCCCAGCACGCCGGTTGTCTGCTTCGCCATGACGTCGGAGTCCTCTACAGCTTGATCTCGATGTCGACGCCGGCCGGCAGGTCGAGCCGCATCAGCGAGTCGACCGTCTTCGGGGTCGGGTCCAGGATGTCGATCAGGCGCTTGTGCGTGCGCATCTCGAAGTGCTCGCGGCTGTCCTTGTACTTGTGCGGCGAGCGGATGACGCAGTAGACGTTCTTCTCCGTGGGCAGCGGCACCGGCCCCGCGACCGACGCACCGGTTCGGGTCACCGTCTCGACAATCTTGCGCGCCGAGCTGTCGATCACCTCGTGGTCGTAGGCCTTGAGCCGGATGCGGATCTTCTGTCCCGCCATGGTGGGCGTTCCTTCTTTGGGTTGGTGCCGCTGGATCTCGGTTCTCGTGCGGCGGCGGCCGGGTGGCCTCGGGTGGGAGGTCCGGCCGCCGCCGTACGAGGTGCTACTTGAGGATCTTCGTGACCCGCCCGGCGCCAACGGTGCGGCCGCCTTCGCGGATAGCGAAGCGCAGCCCCTCCTCCATGGCGATCGGCTGGATCAGCTGGACGGTCATCTCGGTGTTGTCGCCCGGCATGACCATCTCGGTGCCCTCGGGAAGGGTCACCACCCCGGTCACGTCGGTGGTGCGGAAGTAGAACTGCGGCCGGTAGTTGTTGAAGAACGGCGTGTGCCGGCCGCCCTCGTCCTTGCTCAGGATGTAGACGTTCGCCTCGAACTGGGTGTGCGGAGTGATCGACTTCGGCTTGGTGATGACCTGGCCGCGCTCGACGTCCTCGCGCTTGATCCCCCGCAGCAGCAGGCCGACGTTGTCGCCGGCCCGACCCTCGTCGAGCAGCTTGCGGAACATCTCCACGCCGGTGACGGTGGTCGAGGCGGTGGTCTCCTTGATGCCGACGATGTCGACCGTCTCGTTGACCTTGACGATGCCCCGCTCCACCCGGCCGGTCACCACGGTGCCGCGGCCGGTGATGGTGAAGACGTCCTCGATCGGCATCAGGAACGGCCGGTCGACGTCGCGGACGGGCTCGTCGATCGAGGTGTCGACCGCGTTCATCAGCTCCAGAATCGACTCGCCCCACTTGGCGTCGCCCTCGAGCGCCTTGAGCGCCGAGACACGCACCACGGGCAGGTCGTCACCGGGGAAGTCGTAGGACGAGAGCAGCTCACGCACCTCGAGCTCGACCAGCTCGAGGATCTCCTCGTCGTCCACCACGTCGGCCTTGTTCAGCGCGACCACGATGTAGGGCACACCGACCTGGCGGGCGAGCAGCACGTGCTCCTTGGTCTGCGGCATGGGGCCGTCGGCCGCCGAGACCACCAGGATCGCGCCGTCCATCTGGGCCGCACCAGTGATCATGTTCTTGATGTAGTCGGCGTGGCCGGGGCAGTCGACGTGGGCGTAGTGCCGGGCGTCGGTCTGGTACTCGACGTGCGCGATCGAGATCGTGATGCCGCGGGCCTTCTCCTCCGGCGCCTTGTCGATCTGGTCGAAGGGCGTGAAGGGGTTGAGGTCCGGGTGCTGGTCATGCAGGACCTTGGTGATCGCCGCGGTCAGCGTCGTCTTGCCATGGTCGATGTGACCGATGGTGCCGATGTTGACGTGCGGCTTGGTCCGTTGGAACTTCGCCTTCGCCACTGGTGTCCTCCTCGGGACTGCTGCTCTGTCTGCGCCGTACGACGTATGGGTGGGTGCGGCCGGGCTAGTCGCCGTGGGCCTTGGCGATGATCTCCTTGGCCACGTTGCTGGGGACCTCGGCGTAGGAGTCGAACTGCATGGTGTAGCTGGCCCGGCCCTGGGTCTTGGAGCGCAGGTCACCGACGTAGCCGAACATCTCCGAAAGCGGGACGACCGCACGGATGACCCGGGCCCCACCGCGCTCGTCCATCGCCTGGATGAGTCCGCGCCGGCTGTTGAGGTCGCCGATGACGTCGCCCATGTTGTCCTCCGGGGTGACGACCTCGACGGCCATCATCGGCTCCATCAGCACCGGGTCCGCCTTGCGGGCGGCCTCCTTGAAGGCCATCGAACCGGCGATCTTGAAGGCCAGCTCCGAGGAGTCGACCTCGTGGTAGCCGCCGTCGAGCAGGGTCACCTTGACGTCGACCAGCGGATACCCGGCCAGTACGCCGAACTCCATCGCCTCCTGGCAGCCGGCGTCCACGGCCGGGATGTACTCCCGCGGGATCCGGCCGCCGGTGACCTTGTTCTCGAACTCGTAGCCGCCACCGTCGCCACCGCTCGGCTCCAGCGAGATGACGACCCGAGCGAACTGGCCGCTGCCGCCGGTCTGCTTCTTGTGGGTGTAGTCGTGCTTGTCGACCTTGCGCCGGACCGTCTCCCGGTAGGCCACCTGAGGCTTGCCGACGTTCGCCTCGACGCTGAACTCGCGGCGCATCCGTTCGACGAGGATGTCGAGGTGCAGCTCGCCCATGCCGGAGATGATCGTCTGGCCGGTCTCCTCGTCGGTGCGGACCTGGAAGGTCGGGTCCTCCTCCGCGAGGCGCTGGATGGCAACGCCGAGCTTCTCCTGGTCGGCCTTGGTCTTCGGCTCGATCGCGACTGAGATCACTGGTGCCGGGAAGCTCATCGACTCGAGGATCACCGGTGCGGCGGGGTCGCAGAGGGTGTCGCCGGTCGTCGTCTGCTTCAGCCCCACCACGGCCACGATCTGGCCGGCGATCGCGGCGTCGCGGTCCTCCTGGTTGTTGGCGTGCATCTGCAGGATGCGGCCGATGCGCTCCTTGCGGCCCTTGGTGGAGTTCTCGACCGCGGAGCCCTTGGCCAGCCGGCCGGAGTAGATCCGGATGTAGGTCAGCTTGCCGAGGTACTTGTCGCTCATGATCTTGAAGGCCAGCGCGGAGAACGGCTCGCGCTCGTCCGGCCGGCGGGAGATCTCCCGCGTCTCGTCGTT
>JBPCOX010000254.1:0-12604 GCA_050999825.1 Mycobacteriales bacterium | reverse complement strand
CGCCGGCAACCGGCAGCAGCTGCGTGAACGCTCGGCCGGGCGGCAGCGGAACGCCCTTGACCGGAGACCGGGCGCCGCTCTCGGCGTCGACCACAGTGAGCGCGCCGCCGCCGGCGAGCAGCCGCAGGCCGCTCGGCCCCCCCGCGCTGACGCCGGTCAGCGTGGGCCGCAACGGCCTGGCCGGCACCTCCAGCAGCGGAGAGGGGGGCGCCGCCGTACTCCCCGGCGTGCCGCGGTGAACCGGCGCGGTCCGATCCTGCTGCAGCGCCATCCACGTCCCGCCGGTCACCAGGACGGCGAGAGCGAGCGCGCCGACCACGAGCCGCGGGGACGGATTAGCTCCGGGGTGGTCAGGCGGACCGCCGGAGATGACCTCGCTCACGACGCTCATAGTGCGCCGGGACTATGTTCCGCGCCATGACCTTCTCGATCGTGGGCCGCAGCGCCGACGGTTCCTCCCTCGGCGTGGCGGTGGCGTCGAAGTTCCTTGCCGTCGGTGCCGCCGTACCCGCGGCCGAGGCCGGAGCCGGCGCGATCGCCACCCAGTCCTACGCCAACCTCGCCTACCGCCCGGAGGGCCTGGCCATGCTGCGCGAGGGCCACAGCGCGCCCGACACCCTGGAGGCGCTGACCGCGGCCGACGCCCTCCGCGAGCAGCGCCAAGCCGGAGTGGTGGACTCCGGGGGGCGCAGCGCGAGCTTCACCGGGGAGCAGTGCAACCCCTGGGCCGGCGGGTGCACGGGCCCCGACTACGCCATCCAGGGCAACATCCTGACCGGTCCCGAGGTCGTGACGGCGATGGAGCGGGCCTGGCTGGTCGGCGACCCGTCGGCGCCGCTCGGCCGCCGGCTTCTTGCCGCGCTGACCGCGGGAGACGAGGCCGGCGGGGACCGGCGTGGCCGGCAGTCGGCGGCTCTCTACGTCGTCCAGCCTGGCGGCGGGTACGGCGGCGGCAGCGACGTCTATGCCGACCTTCGTGTAGACGACTCCCCCAGCCCGGTGCCGGAGCTGCTCCGGCTGCTCGGTTTGCACGACCTTTTCTTCGGCCGGCCGGACCCGGACGCGCTGCGCCCGCTCGAGGGCAAGCTGCTCGACGAGGTGAACGGGCTGCTGGTCCAGGTGGGCCACCCGCCGGCCGGCGACGACGCGGGCGCCGTCCGGGCCGCCCTGTGGGACTGGGCGGGGGTGGAGAACCTGGAGGAGCGCATCCCGGAGGCTCCGGTGATCGACCCGGTGGTGCTCGACGTGCTGCGGCTGCAGGCGAGCGAGGGTGCGCCGGGGCCGGTGCGGCCCCCCGGCGCCGCTTTGTGAACGCTGGCCGCCGCCTCGACCTCATGCCGCGGCGGCTGGCCGCACCCCGTCCAGAGGCGAGCCCCGTCTCCGTGTCCGAGCGAGCCCGGTGCGCGTGTCCTGACCGGCCGCGCCTTACCTGACCATCCTGGCCATCGACGCCTGGCGACCCGGGTGTGGTCCGGCCTCGACGAGCTGGCTGGCGCTTGTTCGACGAACTCGGCGTACGCGCGTCGGCGGGAGCCGTACGCCGGTCGCGCGGCTGGATCAGCTGACCCGACCGGTGCCGAGCCGGGAGTCGCTCGGATCGTCCTGCTCCGCTGCCGAGGCTGGCGCACCCTTGCGCTGGGCCGCCAGCTCCGCCTTCGCCGTGGCGGCGTAGCGGTCGACGTACTCCTGGCCGGACAACAGCATGATCGCGTACATGATCTCGTCGGTCATCGACCGCAGCACGACCCAGTCGCTCTCCATGCCGGCGTAACGGGAGAAGTCGAGAGGCTCGCCGATCAGCACGCCGATCCGCATGACCTTCGGCATCAACTTGCCGGGCGGCTGCATCTTGTGCGTGTCGATCATGGCGACCGGGATCACCGGTACCCCAGCGGCCAGCGCCATCCGCGCCACCCCGGTCTTGCCGCGGTAGAGCCGGCCGTCCGGCGAACGCGTGCCCTCCGGATACAGGCCCAGCAGCCGGCCGTTGCGCAGGATCTTCAGCGCGGTCCGCAGCGCCGCCTCGCTGGCCTTGCCGCCGGACCGGTCGAGCGGTACCTGGCCGACGCTGCGAAAGAACAGGTTCTTGAGCCGACCCTTGGGTCCACGACCGGTGAAGTAGTCCGACTTCGCCAGGAAGGTGACCCGCCGCGGCACGAGCAGCGGCAGAAAGATCGAGTCGGAGAAGGAGAGATGGTTGCTGGCCAGGATGACGCCGCCGGTCGGCGGGACGTTCTCGAGGCCGGCGATCCACGGCCGGAACAGCAGCCGCAAGATCGGCGTCAGGACCGCCTTGAGCATCCAGTAGCCCATCGGGCCTCCCACCGCTCGACGACCGACGATGTGGACGCGGTCGTGCGTCGGGCCATGCCCGCGACGACGCGCCGCATCCGTTGGAGAGAAGTCTGTCACCCGGACGCCGGGCTGCTGGGCGGGGAGCGTGGGAAGATGCGGCACGCGGCCGCATCCTCCGCAGCCTGCGAGCCGCTTGAGATCCCATCGGAGCAGCCGTGTCAGGACCAGCCGGAGCCGAAGCCTCCCGCTTCGACGGTGGACCGGTCGGAGCGCTGATGTGCCACGGCCTCACCGGTACGCCGCGTCGCCTGCGCCCGTGGGACGAGCACCTCGCGACGGCACCATGAGCCGGGCCGAGGATGCCGACGCCGGGCGCAGGTCCGGCCGGCGCGGCAACGGGCTCGCTGCCGCGGCGTACGTTCCCCTGGCTGAGCTTGATCCCCGCCTCGCCGACGCCGTCCTGCAGGCGCTGGGAGCGGCCGGTGTCGCGGCCTACGTCACGCCGTCCTCGGGTACCACCGGCGGCTATCTGGAGGTCTCCCTGCCCGACCGGCCGGCCGACCGCGTCTGGGTGGACTCGGCGGCGCGCCCGCGGGCGGAGGCGGTGCTGGCCCACCTGTCCGACCCCCCGGCCGCAGAGCCCGCTCCCGGAGACGAGGACGAGTCGTGGCGAGCCATCGTCGCGACCTTCTCGGCGGCTCCGACCGGTACGCCGAGCTGGCCGGCGGCCGAGGAGCTTCCGAGCGAAGGACCGGTCGCCGGCCGCCTGGTTCGCCCGGCCGGCCCGGCCGACCGGTCCCGCGAGCCGGCTGAGGCGGCCGACCCCGCCGAGGACGAGCACTACGTGCCACCGGTGCCGCCGCCGGTGCCGAGGCCGCACCCGGTGACCCGTTGGGCCGCCTTAGCGGTGATCGGCGGGCTAGCCGTGCTGATCCTGCCAGCGATCTTCACCGAACCGGTCGGACCGGGCCTCGCGCTGCTCGCAGTGCTCGCCGTGCTCGGCGGCTTCGCGACCCTGGTTAGCCGGATGAGGGATGCTCCACCGACGGACTCCGGTCCGGACGACGGCGCGGTCGTCTGAGTCGCCACCTCGAGTGCCGCGCCGGGATGCCACCGAAGGGATGGAAGAGCCAGCGTGCAGGTCACCGAGAGCGTCGAGATCTCCGGACATCTCATGGACTCGGGCGTGCTGGCCCGTGTCCTGGACGACGTCCTGGACTACGGCGGCGACTACACGGTGGAGTCCATCTCGCTCGGTCGCACCCACGATGACGAGTCACACGCCAGGCTCACGGTCGGCGCCGACACCGACGAGGCCCTACAGCGGATCTTGATGCGGGTCCAGATCCACGGCGTCAACCAGGTTGACCCCGGTCAGGCCGTCACCCGAGCGGCCGAGCGCGACGGCGTCTTCCCCGACGACTTCTACTCCACCACCAACCTCGAGACGGTCGTTCGGCTCGGCGGGCAGTGGGTGCCGGTCGAGCATCCCGAGATGGACTGTGGCCTGCTGGTGGAGGGCGGCCGGGTACGCACGGTCCCGGTCAGCGACGTGAGCGCCGGCGACTCGATCGTCTGCGGCGCCAGCGGCATCAAGGTGGTAATGCCGTTGGTCGAGCACAAGGCCGGCTCGGAGGCGGCCTTCCGGTTCATGAACTCCTCGGTGTCCAGTGAGAAACCACAGGCGTTGCTGGTGCATCAGATCGCCGTACGGATGAAGGAGGTGAAGGCCGAGAGCGGCCGGATCCTGTGGGTCGCGGGCCCCGCCGTGGTGCACACGGGCGCGTCGGCGGCGATGGTGGCGCTGGTCGAGGGGGGGTACGTTGACGTGCTCTTCGCCGGCAACGCCCTGGCCACGCACGACATCGAGGCCGCGCTGTTCGGCACGTCCCTCGGCGTGGACCTGTCCCAGGGCCGAGGCGTGGAGCACGGGCACGAGCACCACATCCGCGCGATCAACACCATCCGCCGGGCCGGTTCGATCGCCGCCGCGGTGGAGCAGGGCGTGCTCACCAGCGGCGTCATGCACGCCGTCGTGCAGGCCGGCAAGCCGTTCGTGCTGGTCGGCTCCGTGCGCGACGACGGCCCGCTGCCCGACGTCTACACCGACGTCATCGAGGGGCAGCGGGCGATGCGGGCTCAGCTGCCCGGGGTCGGCTTCGCGATCATGGTGGCCACCATGCTGCACTCGATCGCTACCGGCAACATCCTGCCTGCCTCCGTCCCCCTGGTGTCGGTGGACATCAACCCGGCGACGGTGACCAAGCTGGCCGACCGCGGCAGCGCCCAGGCGATCGGGATCGTCACCGACATCGGCCTGTTCCTCGAGCAGCTGGCCCGCGAGCTGGTGCCGTCGTACCGCGGGGTGCTGGCGTAGCCCCGCTGGGCCCTGCCTAGCTGAAGGGGCGTACTCGGGCCAGCTCATTGCCCTCCCGGTCAAGGGCGACGACGGTGGCGCTCGCCGGGTCGCCGTCGTGCGGCCACCAGGCGGACCAGGTGCCGTCGAGCAGGGCGGCCGCGACCACTGACCCGCCGATGTGGACCTGCACCGCGGTGACCCGGGGGTCACACCAGCCCCACAGGCTGCCGGTCTCCTGGCCGGCGTTGTGGTGAGCGTTGAAGAGCCGGCCGCCTCTCTCGACCACGAGTGGGCGCCGGACCGAGACCTCCCGCCGGTGCTCGACCGGACCGGGACCGGCACCTCCGCCCTCGCGCCACGTCTGCTCCCTGCCGGCGTACCGCTCGCAGGTGGCGGCGACCACACCGTCGGTGAACACGGCCAGGGAGAAGGAACCGCGGCGGTCCAGCAGCCGCAGCGGCAGCGAGCCCACCTGGCTCCGGCAGTCGCTGACGATCCGGCCCGCGGTTGCGGGGTCGGTGCTCTGAGGCGAGCTGGTGTAACCGGCGTACGCGGGGGCGGTGCCGGGGCCGGCGGACCACAGCGTCAGGCCGCCCGCTGCAGCGATCGCCACCGCGCCAGCCAGCGGCATCCTTCGGACCCGGCGCAGCTGCGTCCCGCGGCGAAGCACCTGCTCCGTGGGAACGCGCAGCTCTATCCCCGCCAGATCGGCGCGGGCACGCTCGGCGAGGTCGAGATCGTTCATGCGTTGGTCTCCGTCTCCAAGATGTGGCTGAGCTGGGTGCGCAAGGTGGTGGTGGCCCGGTGCAGGTGGGCGGTGACGGTGCCGGCGGCGATCCCGAGGGTGTCGGCCGTCGTCGAGGTGTCGAGGTCGAGGAACACCCGCAGGGCGAAGACCTGCCGCTGCCGCTCCGGCAGCGCCCGCAGCAGGGCGACGATCTCGGGCCGGTCCGGCTCGGCCGGCAGGGCGGGTTGCGGCTCCTGGCCTTCCAGCGGCACGTCGCGACGCCGGCTCCGCCACCAGGAGACGTTCAGGTTCAGGGCGCTGCGGATGACCCACGCGCGAGGCTGCGCATGACGGCGTACCGCCGGCCACCGCGACCACGCGCGGGCAAAGGCCTCCGCGGTCAGCTCTTCGGCCAGGTATCGGTCGCCGACCACGGCGTAGACGGCGTGCAGGCACCGAGCCCGCTCGGCAGAGTAGAAGGCGGTGAACTGCTCGCGATCTGCGCTCACACCGGTACAACGCACCGGACGGTCGTCGCACTTACCGAGGATCCCGCTGACTCCTCGACACTCCCGGCGGGTTGCCGCAGTTCCGCCTCGCGGACTACCAGACTGTTCGTGGCCGCGTCAGTCCCACCGGAGGTAGGCGATGGAGCGCAGCGACGTGGCGGAGCTGCTCACCCGCGCTCCCCCGCGGCTCGACCCGGCCGTCCGACGAGCCACCGACCGGCCGATCTTCCTGCTCGGTTGCCCGCGATCGGGGACAACGCTGCTCCAGTTGATGCTGCACTCACATCCGCGCATCGCGCTCCCACCCGAGAGCCGGTTCCTGCTCGAGACGTACCGGCGGCGGCTCGACTTCGGGGACCTGCGCCACCCGTACAACCGGGCCGCGCTCGCCCGTTCCATCGTGGACCGGCCACAGAGCAAGTTCGGCGATCTCGGACTCGACCGGGAGCGGGTGCTGGCAGAGATCATCAACGGACCGCCGACGCTGGGCTCGGCTCTCGCGATCGTCCTCCGGACCTTTGCCGACCGCTTCGGCAAGCCACGGTGGGGAGACAAGCGGCCGGCCTACTACCAGGATGTCAGCGCGCTGCGGCGGCTGTTCCCCCGGGCGCAGTTCGTGCACATCGTCCGCGACGGTCGCGACTGCGTGGCCTCCTTGAAGCGGATGCCGTGGTGGAAGCAGGACGTCGATGCGGCGATCGCCACCTGGACCGAGGCGCTCGACTACGGGCGGCAGGCTGCTCGACGGCTGCCCACTGACACCTGGCACGAGCTCACCTACGAGCGCCTGGTGACCGAGCCGGAGTCGGAGCTACGGCGGCTGTGCGCCTTCCTCGGCGAGGACTACGACGACGCGATGCTCTATCCGGCGCGGGCGGCACCGGATCTCGTGCCCGAGCGAAAGCGGTGGCATCTCGTCACGCACCAGGAGGTCGACGCCAGCAGGATCGGCACCTGGCGCAGCGGGCTGGAGCCCTCCGAGCTGGCCTTGGTCGAGCACGTGGCAGGCGACCGGCTGGCGGCGTACGGCTATCCGCCCGACCTCAGGACGGGCCCGCCGGCACCGACCGCGGTCGCTCGCTACTGGAAGGTGCATGCGCACCGGCGACTGAGCCACCGCAAGCGCCATCTGCGTGATCGTGTCCGTGACGTTCGCGCTGGCCAGCCGGTGGTTGCGCAGCTCTCGATCCCCACTGTCGCCGAGATCTCCCTCCCGTAAGGGGTCGGGGGGCACCGTCAAGGCGCTGCCGACACCACCGCCAGCACGGGGCGGTGGTCGCTGGCCCGGGCCAGCTCCGGCAGGTCGGGTACGCCGCAGGAGATGACGCGCAGGCGGTGATCGACGAAGACCGCGTCGATCCGCCGGTTCGGGCGCGCGGCCGAGATCGTCTCCCCCGGTCCGGTCGGCGCGACGGCGTACGCGTCCTGCAGCCGGCCCGCCAGCGTCATCCAGGCCGGCGAGCCCGGGGTCTCGTTCACGTCGCCGGCGAGCACCAGCGGATCCGGGAATCCGGCCAGCTGCCCCAGCACCTCCTCGGCGTGCCGGCGACGCTCCCCCGCGTCCAGGTCCAGGTGCATGCTGGCGACGGTGACCCGGCCACCGAGCGCCTCGACCACCGCGACCGCGAGGCCACGCTGGTGGAGCCCTCGCACCTTGGTCAGCAGTACGTCGCGCGTCGCCACGACCGGCAGGTCGGGCCCGGCCAGCACCAGCATGGCCCCCGCCGCGCGGCCACCGGTGACGACGGCCAGCCCGCTGGCCCGTGCCAGCTCCCGACAGCGTCGCCGGCCGAAGAGAAACCGCGGCGCCTCCTGCACGCACACCACGTGCGGCGTACAGGCCGCGATCACCCGGGCTACGGCCCGCCGGTCGTCGCGCAGAGAGCGGACGTTGTAGCTGAGGACCCGCAGCTCCTCGCCGGCGGTCACGGCGCGACGAAGGCAGTGCCCGCCTCGCCGAAGACCGCATCGGCCACCGACCCCAGCGCCGCGATCACCGCCCGCTTGCCGCCCGCCTCGACGAAGTCGCAGCAGGCAGCCACCTTGGGACCCATCGAGCCCTCCGGGAACTCCCCGGTGGCGAGCAGCGCCCGGGCCGCATCGGTCCCGAGCCGGTCGATGGACCGGGCGGCCGGCGTACCGAACCCCGTCTGCACCCGGTCGACCTCGGTGAGGATGAGCAGCAGGTCCGCGTGCACCAGGGTGGCCAGCCGGGCGGCGGTCCGGTCCTTGTCGACGACGGCCTCGACCCCGCGCAGCTCCGAGCCGTCCGCCACGACCGGTACGCCGCCGCCGCCCGCCGCCACCACCACGTGACCGGCCTCGATGACCTGGAGCAGCGGCTGCTCCTCGACGAAGCGCACCGGTAACGGCGAGGCGACCACCCGACGCCACTTGGCGCCCCCCACCTGTTGGAAGACGTAGCCGGTCTCGGTGGCGATGCGGTGCGCGTCGACCTCGTCGTAGCTCGGGCCGACCGGCTTCGTGGGCCGCCGGAAAGCCGGGTCGCGGCCGTCGACCACGACCTGGGTGACCAGGCACAGCGCCCGGGTGTCGATCCCGCGCCGGCGCAGCTCGGAGTCGAGTGCCTGCGCGAGCAGGTAGCCGATCTGGCCCTGGCTCTGCGCCCCGCAGACATCCATGGGCATCGGCGGCACGGCCGGGGCGGCGGCCTCCTGCTGAAGCAGGATCCGCCCCACCTGCGGCCCGTTGCCATGGGTCAGGACCAGCTCGACCCCCCGCTCCACCAGGTCGGCCAGCAGCCGGCTGGTGGCCGCAAGCTCCGTCCGCATCTCACCGACCGAGCCGGTGCCCTTGGCGGGGCTGATCGCGTTGCCGCCGAGAGCCGCCACGACGCGCACCTTCCGCCACCTCCGCCGCTCCGCATCGTGGGACCGATGCTCCGAGATCATCCCACGGGGGGTGGCGCTGAGAGCCTCGCGGCGTCAGCTCGAGCGGCGGGCCAGGTCGGCGGCTCCCACCAGGCCGGCCCGCGGGCCCAGCTCCGCCCGCCGGATGCCTGCCGCGGGCCGGTGTCCCCGACCGGTCAGCGCGGCGGCGTACGCCGTCCGTGCCGGCCCAAGCAGCAGGTCACCGGCCGCGGACACGCCGCCACCGACGACGAAGACGCCGGGGTCGAGGACCGCGGCCAGGTCGGCGAGACCCTGCCCTAGCCATCGCCCCACCGTCGTGAAGCACTCGATCGCGGCGGCGTCACCCTCCAGCGCGGCCGCGGTGACCGCGGGGCCGGTGATGCCGTCGACCTCGCCGCCGCCCAGCTCGAGCAGCCGGGCCGCCATCACGGGTGCGGCGGTGGCGAGCTCCTGGGCCTCGCGAACGAGCGCCCGGCCGCTGGCGTACTGCTCCCAACAGCCGAGGTTGCCGCAACCACAGCGCAGCCCGTCGGGGACGACGCGGACGTGACCGAACTCGGCGCCGATCCCGTACCGGCCCCGGTAGAGCTCACCGCACAGCACCATGCCGCCGCCGATCCCGGTGCCCACGGTGACCCCGACCAGGTGGTCCTCCCCCCGGCCGGCCCCGAAACGGGCCTCCGCCCACACCATCGCGTTCGCGTCGTTCTCCACCACGACGGGCAGGCCGACCAGGTCGCCGACCTCGGCGCGCAGCGGTTCCTCGCGCCAGGCCAGGTTGGGCGCGAAGCGGACCACCGAGCGAAACTCGTCGACGAAGCCCGCCGCGCCGATGCCGACCGCGCGGACGTCGTAGGACCGGCGCAGCGTGGCTACCAGCGCGCCGATCACCTCGGCCGTCTCGGCAGGGCTGGTGCTGGGAGTGGGGTGCTGGAGGTCGGCCAGGACCTGCCCGGCGGGGTCCACGACCCCCGCAGCCACCTTGGTGCCGCCGACGTCCACACCGATAGCGAGCGTCACTAGCCCGGTTCCTAGGTGGCGGAACGGGAGGCCGGGGACTCCACCCGTCGCTTGAGCTCTTTCAGCGCGGTGTCCATGATCACCTTCTCCGCCTTGCGCTGGAACATCCCGAGAATCGGGAGGTGCAGCTCCACCGCCAGCTCGTATCCGACATCGGTTCCCGATCCGCTCTCGGTGAGCGCGTAGCTGCCGTCCTGAGACTTCAGCATCCGGCCCTCGACCAGCTGCCAGGTGACCCGCTCGTCGTCGTACCACTGGTAGTCCAGGACGTAGTCGTCGGAGATCACTCCGGCGTCGAGGGAGAAGGCGACCCGCTTGGGCCGCCCGTCGGGACCCGTCTCGAGCACCTCGGCCCGGCGGATGTAGCCGGCCCAGTCCGGGTACGCCGCGAAGTCCGCGATCACCGCCATCACATCGGCGCGACCGGCCTCGATGCGGATGCTCGCGGTCGCGGTCTGCGCCATGCCGGCCCCTTCGCACTGAAGTCGGGGCGCAGGCTACCGCCCGTCGTCCCACCCCTCAGGTCAGCAGGCCCAGCACGACCCACAGCAGCAGGAACAGCCCGCAGCCGGCGAGTCCGATCCCGAGCGCCGCCAGCCGGTTGCCGGTCGCCAGCCGCGCCAACCGGTCGAGCACGCCGACCCCGGTCGTGCTCGGGTCCGCCAGCTCGGCCAGAAAGCCGGTGCCGCAACCCGGGCAGCGGGGGAGGTCCAGCGCCACGCTGGCGCCGCACCCGCTGCAAGGCCACCCGTCCCCACGGCTCTGCGGCCCTGGACCGCTCGGCCCGGGCGGCCCGAGCATCGACTCGGCCGGCACCGCGCGCAGGTCGGCGTAGCACAGGCCGCACCACGGCGCACCAACCGGTACGGCGGCGCGGCAGGCTGGGCAGTGGCTCGCCGGCACACTGCACAGTCGGCCGGCGGGACGGCGGACTGTAACGGCAGGCGCACGCTACTGTCGCTCAACTGCTGGCGACGATTCGGAGCTCGGGTGCGCGAGTACGCCGTTGCGGCGACGTTCGACCTGCCACCCACGGCCACCCTTCTCGACGCGGTGCACTTCAACGCCGAGACGACGCCGGACCACGTCTGCTTCGGACGCAAGGTCGGCGACCGCTGGGAGCCGGTCAGCGCCAGAGCCTTCGCCGCGGAGATGACCGGGCTGGCCGCCGGCCTGGCGGCGGCCGGCATCGTCGCGGGCGACCGCGTCGGCCTGCTGTGCCTGAACCGTTACGAGTGGGCCCTCTGTGACTACGCGCTTTGGTCGGCCGGGGCGGTCGGCGTACCGGTCTATGTGACGTCCTCCCCGGAGCAGGTGGCCCACATCCTTCGCGACTCCGGCGCCGTCGCCGTGATCACCGACACCCCGGAGAACCGTGCCACCGTCGAGGGGCTGCGCCCCGACCTGCCGGCGCTCACCCAGATCTGGACCATTGACGCCGGCGACCTCGACCAGCTGGCCGCAGCCGGTGAGAGAGCGGGCACGGCCGAGGTGGACCGGCGCCGGGGCGACCTGTGCGGCGACAGCACGGCCACGATCATCTACACCTCCGGTACGACCGGGCGCCCCAAGGGCTGCGAGCTGACCCACCACAACCTGCTCTTCGACGCCACGTCAGCGACGGCCGGACTCGCCGAGGTCTTCACATCGACCAGCTCGACGCTGCTGTTCCTGCCGCTGTCCCATGTCTTCGCCCGCGTCGTCCAGGTCGCCTGCGTGATCACCCGGGCGCGCCTGGGCCACAGCCCGGACATCCGCAACCTCAGCGGCGACCTGGAGAGCTTCCGGCCGACCTTCCTGCTTGCGGTGCCGCGGGTGATCGAGAAGATCTACGCGGCCGCGCAGGACCGGGCCAGGGCGGAGGGCGGCGTCAAGCGGCGGATCTTCGAACGCGCCGCCGCCGTCGCCATCGCCCATAGCGAGGCACGCGACCGCGGCGGCCCGGGCGCCGCGGTACGCGGGCAACATGCGCTGTTCCGCCGGCTGGTCTACGGCCGGCTCGGCGCTGCCCTGGGCGGCGAGGTCCGCTACGCCGTCTCCGGCGGGGCTGCCCTTGGGCCCCGGCTCGGCCACTTCTTCCGGGGCGCCGGCGTCACGGTGCTGGAGGGCTACGGACTGACCGAGACCTCGGCCGGCGCCACCCTGAACACGCCGACCGCGTGCCGGATCGGCTCGGTCGGCCCGCCGATGCCGGGCACCGCCGTACGCATCGCCGACGACGGCGAGGTGCTCGTGCGCGGGCCACACGTCTTCCGGGGCTACTGGGGCGACCCCGCGGCCACCGCGGAGATCGTCGGGCCCGACGGCTGGTTGCTGACGGGCGACCTGGGCGACCTCGACGACGACGGCTTCCTCACGATCACCGGCCGCAAGAAGGAGATCCTCGTCACCGCCGGAGGCAAGAACGTCGCCCCGGCGGCCCTCGAGGACCGGCTGCGGGCCCACCCCCTGGTGAGCTCCGCCATGGTCGTGGGAGATGCACGCCCATACGTGGGAGCCCTGCTCACCCTTGACCCCGAGGCGTTCTCGGCATGGAAGGCCGGCCACGGCAAGCCCGCACCCGCGGGGCCGGCCGACCTGCGGGACGACCCTGACCTCCGGGCCGAGCTGGCGGCGGCCTTAGACGCCGCCAACGCCGGCGTGTCCCGCGCCGAGACGATCAAGCGGTTCCGGGTCATGGGCGCCGACTTCACGGAGGCCGGTGGTGAGCTGACGCCCAAGCTCGGCATCCGCCGGGGCGTCATCGCCAAGCAGTACGCCGCCGACATCGACGCGCTCTACGACTCCTGAGCTCCCCCTGCCGTGACGACGCCGGCGAGGC
>JBPCOX010000252.1:0-2902 GCA_050999825.1 Mycobacteriales bacterium | reverse complement strand
GCGCTCCCGCACCCGGCGGACGGCGAGGAGCACGCCCGGCATGAACGACGAGCGGTCCATCGAGTCGTGCCGGATCGTGAGCACCTCGCCGTGTCCCCCCAGCAGCACCTCCTGGTGGGCCACCAGCCCGGCGAGCCGCACGGCGTGCACCGGGACGCCCTGCACCGACGCGCCGCGGGCGCCGTCCAGAGCGGAGGTGGTGGCGTCCGGAGCCGGACCGGCGCCGGCTTCATGCCAGGCAGCCGCCACGAGCTCAGCCGTACGCCGGGCGGTTCCGCTCGGCGCGTCCGCCTTGCCGGGATGGTGCAGCTCCACGATCTCGACCGACTCGAAGAACCTGGCGGCGGCGGCGGCGAAGCGCATCATCAGCACCGCCCCGATGCCGAAGTTGGGCACCACCAGCACCGCGACCGACGGCGCCGCCGCCAGCCACGAGCGCATTGTGGCCAGCCGCTCCTCGTCGAGGCCCGTCGTACCGACCACAACCGACAGCCCGGCGCTGATGCACCAGCGCAGGTTGTCCATCACGGCGTCCGGGGAGGTGAAGTCGACGACCACATCGGCGCCCCGCAACGGCTCCCGCTGGTCGGCGACATCGACTCGGGCCACCAGCGAGAGGTCAGGCGCCGTCTCAACGGCTCGGCACACCTCGCCGCCCATCCGCCCGGCGGCGCCGAGCACCCCCACGCGGATCGGCTCAGGCAACGGCGGCGGAGAAGTCGTGATCGTCGAAGGGCCCGATGACCGCCAGGGCGAGCGGCGTACCGAGGACGGCGGCGGCCACGGCGCGGACCTCGTCGAGGTCGACGGCCTCGATCCGGCCGAGGATGTCCTCGACCGTCAACAGCTCGCCGTAGGACAGCTCGCTCTTTCCCAGCCGGCTCATCCGCGATCCAGTGTCCTCCAGCGAGAGCACGAGGCCACCCCGCGCCTGCCCCTGGCCGCGCTCCAGCTCGGCAGTCGTGATCCCGTGTGCGGCGACCGCCTCGAGCTGCTCCCGACACAGCGCGAGCACCTGGTCCACCCGAGACGGCTGGCAGCCGGCGTACACCCCGAACAGGCCGGTGTCTGCGAACTGGGCCGCGTAGCTGTAGACCGAGTAGGCGAGCCCCCGCTTCTCGCGCACCTCCTGGAACAGCCGGGAGCTCATCCCGCCGCCGAGCGCGCCGTTGAGAACGCCGAGGGCGAAGCGACGGTCGTCGGTGCGCGAGATTGCCCGGGTGCCGAGCACGAGGTTGGCCTGCTCGGTCGGGCGCCGTGTGACGGTCACGGTCGGCCGGTACGCCGGTGCCCGGCCGCCGGTGCGCGGCGCGACCGGCACCGCGGCCGGATCCCCCAGCCGGTCGGCGAAGGCCGCCTCGACCAGGTCGACCAGCCGCGAGTGGTCGAGGTTGCCGGCGGCCGCCACCACGACGTTCTCCGGACGGTAACGCCGCCGGTAGTAGCCGGCGATCGCCGTACGGGACAGCGCCCCGATCGACTCCACCGTGCCAATCACGGGGCGGCCCAGCGGCGTGTCGCCGAACACCGCCGCGGCGAAGGCGTCGTGCACCACGTCGCCGGGGTCGTCGTCGTGCATGGCGATCTCTTCGAGGATGACGCCGCGCTCGGACTCCACGTCGGTGCTGGCGATCAGCGCCGAGGTGATCATGTCGCACACGACGTCCACCGCGAGCGGCAGATCGGTGTCGAGAACCCGCGCGTAGTAGGTCGTGTACTCCTTGGTGGTGAAGGCGTTCATCTCACCGCCCACCGAGTCCATGACGGCGGCGATCTCGAGTGCGTCACGCCGCTGGGTGCCCTTGAAGAGCAGGTGCTCGAGATAGTGCGATGTGCCCGCCAGCCGCGGCGTCTCGTCCCGGGAGCCGACGCCGACCCACACCCCGAAGGCGACCGACCGCACGGTCGGCATCGCCTCGGTGATGACCCGCAGGCCGCCGGGCAGGACGGTACGCCGGACAACGGCGTTCCCGTCCCGCCCCGCGGACAGGGTGCGGGTGGAGCCGGGCTCCTGCAGCGCCGGCAACGGCGTCGCGGCCACTTACTCCGCCGGCGCCGCGGCCGGCGCCGGAGCGGAGTCGCCGCCGTCCTCGCTGACCGGAGAGAGCGAGATCTTGCCGCGCGGGTCGATCTCGGTGATCTCCACCTGCACCTTGGCGCCCACCTTGAGCACGTCCTCCACGGCCTCCACGCGCTTGCCGTTGGCCAGGCCCCGCAGCTTCGAGATGTGCAGCAGCCCGTCCTTGCCCGGCAGTAGCGAGACAAAGGCGCCGAAGGTGGTGGTCTTGACGACGGTTCCCAGGAAGCGCTCGCCCACCTCGGGCATCAGCGGCGACACGATCGACCGGATCGCCTTGAGCGCCGCCTCGGCCTTGTCCCCGCTGGTCGCACCGATGTAGATCGTGCCGTCGTCCTCGATGGTGATGTCGGCACCGGTGTCATCCTGGATCTGATTGATCATCTTGCCCTTGGGCCCGATGATCTCGCCGATCTTGTCGATCGGCACCTTCTCGGTGAGGATCCGCGGCGCGTACGGCGACATCTCGTCCGGGCCGTCGATGGCCTCGGCCATTACGTCGAGGATCGACAGGCGGGCGTCCCGCGCCTGGGTCAGCGCGCCGGCCAGCACCGAGGCCGGGATGCCGTCGAGCTTGGTGTCGAGCTGCAGCGCGGTGACGAAGTCCCGCGTACCGGCGACCTTGAAGTCCATGTCGCCGTAGGCGTCCTCGGCCCCCAGGATGTCGGTCAGGGTGACGAACTCGCCATCCTCGACGATCAGGCCCATCGCGATGCCGGCCACCGGGGCACGCAGCGGTACGCCGGCGTTGAGCAGCGACAGCGTCGAGGCGCAGACCGAGCCCATCGAGGTGGAGCCGTTGGACCCCAGCGCCTCGGAGACCTG
>JBPCOX010000231.1:0-6573 GCA_050999825.1 Mycobacteriales bacterium | reverse complement strand
GATGCCCTTGCCACGGACGTACACGAGCGTGTTGGCGGTGCCGAGGTCGACAGCCATGTCACGGCCGAGGAACGCCAGGTTGTTGGCCATCGAGGGCGGTCGCCTTCCGGGATCGAGGCGCCCGGTCACGCCCCTCGGGCGGCGTACGGCGCCGTGAGGCATCGTAACCCGCCAGGGCACTCTGACCCGGTACGCCGGACGCCCGACCGGGTCAGTGCAGGTCGGGAAAGAAGAGCGCGACCTCGCGGTCGGCGGACTGCGACGAGTCCGACCCGTGCACGAGGTTCTGGCCGATCTCCAGTGCGTAGTCGCCCCGGAGGGAGCCGGGGGTGGCGGCGACCGGGTCGGTGACGCCCATCAGCCCCCGCACCGCCTCGACGGCGCGCGGGCCGGCCACCACGATCGCCACCAGCGGGCCGGAGGTGATGAAGTCGACCAGCTCGCCGAAGAAAGGTTTCGCCTGGTGCTCGGCATAGTGCGCCTGCGCGGTCTCGCGGTCGAGGGTCCGCAGCGACAGAGCCTCCAGCCGCAGCCCCTTGCGCTCCAGCCGGGTGATCGCCTCGCCGACCAGACCACGGCTCACGCCGTCCGGCTTCACCAGGACCAGGGTGCGTTGCGCCACGGGCTCTCGCTCCTTCGCGCTCGTTGCGGTACGACGGGGCCGCAGACTAACGACACTCACCCCCGGCGCAGCAGCCGGCGGGCGTCTCCCACGGTGACGACGGAGCCCGTCACGAGCACCCCTGCGCCGCCCAGGTCACCATCCTCCTCCGCCAGCCGCACGGCGGCCTCGATCGCGTCGTCCAGCCGGGAGGCGACCTCGACCCGGCCGGCGCCGAAGACGTCCACCGCGACCGCCGCGAGCTCGTCGAGATCGCGCGCCCGCGGCGAGGAGTTCGTCGTGACCACGGCGGCGGCCAGCACTGGTTCGAGCGCCTCGAGAATCCCGCGCACGTCCTTGTCCCCGAGCACCGCGACCACCCCCACGAGCTGCCGGAACTCGAAGTCCGCACGGATCGCCGCCGCCAGCGCCCGGGCGCCGGCCGGGTTGTGGGCGGCGTCCAGCAGCACGGTCGGACTGGCACGGACCCGCTCCAGCCGGCCCGGCGAGTCCACCGCCGCGAAGCCGGCCCGGATCGCCTCCGGGTCGAGGACGCCCTGGCCACCGCCGAGGAATGCCTCCACCGCGGCCAGCGCGCAGGCGGCGTTGACCGCCTGGTGGGCGCCGTGCAGCGGCAGGAAGACGTCCTGGTAGCTGCCATGCAGGCCCTGCAGGGTCAGCAGCTGGCCGCCGACCGCCACCGACCGGGCCCGTACGCCGAACTCGAGCCCCTCACGCACCACCGTCGCCTCGACCTCCGCTGCCCGGCGAAGCAGCTCCTCGGCCGCCGCCGCCGGCTGCCGCGCCGACACCAGCGTCGACCCGGCATGCACGATGCCCGCCTTGTCGGCCGCCACCGCGGCCACCGTGTTCCCCAGGTAGGCGGCGTGGTCGAGGTCGACCGGGGTGACGACCGCGACCGGTGCCTGGATCACGTTGGTCGCGTCCCACCGGCCGCCCAGCCCGACCTCGACCACCCCGACGTCCACGGGGGCGTCGGCAAAGGTGGCAAAGGCCATCGCGGTGGTGATCTCGAAGTAGGTGAGCGGGTCTTGCGAGCGGGCGTCGATGAGCTCGGCGTACGGCGCCACCTCGTCGTACGCAGCGGTGAAGGCCTCGGCCGAGAGCGGCTCGCCGGTGAGCGCGATGCGCTCGGTGACCGACTCCAGGTGCGGGCTGGTGTAGCGACCGGTGCGCAGGCCGAAGGCGCGCAACAGCGCGTCGATCATGCGCGCCGTGCTGGTCTTGCCGTTGGTGCCGGTGATGTGGAGCGACGGGTAGGTGCGCTGCGGCTCCCCCATCAGCTCGAGCAGTGCGGTGATCCGGTCGAGAGTCGCGACGATGCGGTCGGGTGAGCGCGCGGTCAGCGCCCGCTCGACCGCGGCCAGCCGGGATTGCGCCGAACCGTCGCCCGGGTCGGAAAGCGCCACCCGAGTCAGGCCGGGGCGGCCAGCGTGACGTCGATGTCTGGCTCGCCCTCCTCCAGCAGGATCTCCGCGATGGAGCCGGAGCTGGTCAGGTCGCCCTGCACGGCCCGTACGGCGGCCAGCCGGTCGGCCGCGCCCCGAACGACCAGCCGCTGCACGGGAGCTCGCATCGAAACCCTGGCCTCGCTCTTGGCCTTGCGTACGCCGCCCAGCACCTCCCCGGCCACCTGGAGGACCGCACCG
This sequence comes from Mycobacteriales bacterium, assembly GCA_050999825.1. Lineage (GTDB taxonomy): Bacteria > Actinomycetota > Actinomycetes > JALYNC01 > JALYNC01 > JBPCOB01. The sequence goes on along the minus strand of JBPCOX010000231.1, from coordinate 4,302 downwards.
TTTGGACCCGCACCGCCGGCCGCCCGGAGGCTGGCGGCCGCCGGCCATGGCGCGCGGTGGATCGAGCCGTCCTGCCACCAGGACCACACCTCTTCGGTGACGAACGGCAGCACCGGCGCGAACAGCCGCAGCAGCGTCGACAGTGCCTGCCGCAGCGCGCGGGCGGCGGACACCGACGGCTGCCCGCCGGCGTACGCCCGAGCCTTCACCAGCTCGACGTAGTCGTCGCAGAAGGTCCAGAAAAAGGTCTCGCTGCGGTCCAGCGCGCGCGCGTGGTCGTAGTCGTCGAAGGCCGCGGTCGACTCGTCCACCACGGTCGCGAGGGAGGCCAGCATCGCCCGGTCGAGCGGCTCGGTGACCGCACCGTCGGGATCCGCCGGAGCGGGAAAGGAGAGCACGAACCTCGACGCGTTGAGCAGCTTGACTGCGAGCCGGCGGCCGACCTTCATCTGGGTCTCGTCGAACGCGGTGTCGATGCCGAGGCGGGCACTGGCCGACCAGTAGCGGATCGCGTCCGCGCCGTGCCGCTCGAGCAGGTCCCTCGGGGTGACCACGTTGCCCTTGGACTTAGACATCTTCTTGCGGTCCGGATCAGAGATCCACCCGGAGATCGCGGCGTCGCTCCAGGGCAGCGAGTCCTGCTCGAGGTGCGCCCGCAGCACCGTCACGAACAGCCAGGTACGGATGATGTCGTGTCCCTGCGGGCGGACGTCGTAAGGGAACACCTCGGCGAACAGCTCCGGATCGTCCTCCCACCCGCCGGCGATCTGCGGCGTGAGCGAGGAGGTGGCCCAGGTGTCCATGATGTCGGGGTCGCCGGTGAAGCCGCCCGGCCGGTCGCGCTGGTCCTCGGCGTAGCCCTCGGGCACGTCCGAGGACGGATCGACCGGCAGCCGGTCCTCGGTCGGCAGCAGCGGACGGGTGTGCTCCGGTGTGCCGTCGGCGTCGACGGCGTACCACACCGGGAACGGCACCCCGAAGAACCGCTGCCGGCTGATCAGCCAGTCGCCGGTGAGACCGCCGACCCAGTTCTCGTAGCGGGCCGACATGGACGGCGGATGCCAGCGCAGCTCGGCGCCGCGCTTGCGCAGCTGCGCCTGCAGCTCGGCGTCGCGGCCGCCGTTGCGGATGTACCACTGCCGGCTGGTCACGATCTCGAGCGGGCGCTCGCCCCGCTCGTAGAACTTCACCGGATGGGTGATGGCTCGAGGCTCCCCCCGCAGGTCCCCGGAGTCGCGCAGCAGCTCGACGATGCGCCGCTGCGACTGCTTGACGGTGCGACCGGCCAGCTCGCTCCAAGCCGCATCATTCGGTACGCCGGCCGGCGGGTCGGCCACGATCCGACCGTCCCGGCCGACGGTGCTGCGCACCGGCAGGTCCAGCTCGCGCCACCACCGCACGTCGGTCACGTCGCCGAACGTGCAGATCATCGCCAGGCCGGTCCCCTTCGCGGGGTCGGCCAGCTCGTGGGCCAGGACCGGCACCGCCACGTCGAACAGCGGCGTCCGCGCCGTCGTGCCGAACCGGCTCCGGTAGCGCTCGTCGTTCGGATGCGCCACCAGCGCCACGCACGCCGGGATCAGCTCCGGCCTCGTCGTCTCGACCTCGAGGTCGCCGAAGCGGATGCGGTGGTAGGCGCCCGGCAGCTCCCGGTCCTCGAGCTCGGCCTGGGCAACGGCCGTGCGGAAGTCGACGTCCCACAGGGTCGGGGCCTCGGCGTGGTAGGCGTCGCCGCGGGCCAGGTCGCGGAGGAACGCCCGCTGCGCGACCCGCCGGGAGTGCTCGTCGATCGTCGTGTAGCTGTGCCGCCAGTCGATCGATAGGCCCAGGTGGCGGAACAGCTCCTCGAAGGCCCGCTCGTCACTGGCGGTCAACCGCTGGCAGAGCTCGATGAAGTTGCGCCGCCCGACGGGCACCTGCGTCTTGCCCGGCGCGGCGGGCGGCTCGAACGCCGGGTCGTGGGGCACCGAGGGGTCGCACCGGACGCCGTAGTAGTTCTGCACGCGGCGCTCGGTCGGCAGCCCGTTGTCGTCCCAGCCGATCGGATAGAAGACCCGCCGGCCGCGCATGCGCTGGTACCGGGCCATCAGATCGGTGTGGGTGTAGGAGAAGACGGATCCCATGTGCAGCGAGCCGCTCACGGTCGGCGGCGGAGTGTCGATCGCGTAGACGCCGTCCTTCGAGCCGCGTCGGTCGAAGCGGTACGTGCCGTCGGCCTCCCAGCGCGCGCCCCACTTGGCCTCGAGCCCGTCCAGCGTGGGCCGCTCCGGCGCCGAGGCCCCCGCCTCGGCCGCACCCCCGGCACCCACTGCACTCTGCGTCACGCCAGCGAGTCTATTGACGTTTGCCGTGCGCCCCTCGCCGATTTCCCGGCGTAGGTCCCAGGTGACTTCCCGCCCCTCGGCCCCGGCGCACCAGGAGTCGATGATCCAGATCCCGCCAACTGCACCGATCGGCCGAAAGTGGGTCATTGGAGGGATCCCGATCAAGGACGGTCGCCTATCCCCAGCTCCGACGCGTGGTCCCAGCCGTCCACAGGCCCGGCAGCAACGCAGGACCGTCGCCTCGTCCGCCGGAGACTGCTGGAGTGCGACCGGAGATATCGGAGCTGCTCGACCGGCACGGCGGTGTGGCCACCCGCGCGGATCTTCTGGCGGTGCTTCCCGTGCACGTCGTCGACCACGCCATTGCGAGCGGTGCGTTGGTGCTGGTCCTCCCGCGTACCTACACCACTCCTGAACGGGCCTGCGATTCGGAGATCCACCGGCGAGCCGCGCTGCGGTACGCCGGCTCGGAAGCCGCCCTCAGCCACACGAGCGGCCTGGCAGCTTGGGGCATGTCGGTGCCAGAGGGGAACGCCGTCCACATCTCGGTCGACCGGGCTGCCGCCTGCGCCACGCGGTCGGCCTGGTGGTGCACCACCGCGAGGGTTTCGCATGCCACCCACCCGCCGTACTCGTGCGCGACGGGCTCCGTGTCGTTCGGCTCGAAGGCTGCCTGGTCGACAGCTGGCCGCTACTGTCGCCACTCGACCGGCGGGCGCCGGTCATCTGCGCCGTTCAAGGCCGGCGTACCACCGCGGCAAGGGTCGTGACAGAGCTGGAGCGAGCTCCGAAGCTGACAGGTCGGGTGGAGCTGGCCACCCTCCTCGGCTTGCTCGAGCGGGGCTGTCACAGCGAGCTGGAGATCTGGTCCATCGACGCGTCTTCGACTCGCGGCTGCTTCCTCCGGCAAGACACCAGCGCCCGGTACGGCTCGGAACCCGCACGGTCTACCTGGACGTCGCCTATGAGGCGGAGATGGTCGCGGTCGAGCTGGACGGCTCCGCGTACCACGGCGACCGCGACCGGGACTCGCGCCGCGACATCGCTCTTGCGGCGCTGGGCTGGCTGACGTTGCGGTTCTCCCATCGCCGACTGCACAACGAGACGGAACCGGTACGACGGGAGCTGCGCACAACACTCGAGATCCGCCGCCGTCAGCTGGATGGCCGCCGGACAGCGTGATCGAGATCCCTCCAACTGCACGATTCAGCACAATCAGGCTTGCTGCAGGGATCTGGATCAGGGCAAGTGGGAGAACGCGGGCGACCTGCGGAAGGGAGCGCCGAGCGCGTCAGGCGGACTTCTCGCGGCGCTCGCGCTTGGCGGCCACCTCGCGCGGCACCAGCGTCGGGTTGACGTGCTCGAGCACGACCTCCCGGGTGATGACGACGCGGGCGACGTCCTTGCGGCTCGGGATGTCGTACATGACCGAGAGCAGCACCTCTTCGAGGATCGCACGCAGGCCACGGGCGCCGGTGCCGCGCAGGATCGCCTGGTCGGCGATCGCCTCCAGCGCGTCGTCGGCGAACTCGAGGTCGACGCCGTCCAGCTCGAAGAGCCGCCGGTACTGGCGCACGAGCGCGTTCTTGGGCTCGGTGAGGATGCGGATCAGCGCCGTACGGTCGAGGTTGGAGACCGAGGTGATCACGGGCAGCCGGCCGATGAACTCGGGGATCATCCCGTACTTGAGCAGGTCCTCGGGCATGACGTCGCCGAAGACGTCGTCGGTGTCGATCTCGGCCTTGGAGTGAATTATGGCGCCGAAGCCGACGGACTTCTTCCCGATCCGGGACTCGATGATCTTGTCGAGGCCGGCGAAGGCGCCGCCCACGATGAACAGCACGTTCGTGGTGTCGATCTGGATGAACTCCTGGTGCGGGTGCTTGCGACCACCCTGCGGCGGCACCGACGCGGTGGTGCCCTCGAGGATCTTGAGCAGCGCCTGCTGGACGCCCTCTCCGGAGACGTCGCGGGTGAT
>JBPCOX010000138.1:0-8291 GCA_050999825.1 Mycobacteriales bacterium | reverse complement strand
TTTCCCTGCCGACCGGAACACCCGCCCACGCAGCGACCAGGATGGCGATGCCGGCGTCATAGCCGGTGCCCATGACGGTACGGACGTTGTGCTGGCTGAACACGCGTTCCACGGCGAGCACCTCGGGCCGGTGGGACGTGAGCAGGACGCTGATCGCGTCGGACAACTCGAGCAGACGATCGCCGAGTTCGGCGCCGGGCGGGGTCCGGATCACGGCATAGGCGATCGCGCGCGGTGGCCAGCCGGGCGACCCGTCGATGACCGCGTAGCCGCAGCGGGTCAGCCCCGGATCGATGCCGAGCACGCGCACGAGGACTCCTCAGTGGCTTGGCGATGGAAAGGCGAACAGGTGTTCGATACGCTAGCCGGAGCGGGCACGCCAGGCCGGGTCGACACGCCAGAGCCGGCGGAGAAGCGGTCGCGATCAGGCTGAGCCGGAAGACGACGCCGCCGTTGTCAGCCGACTGCGGAAAGAACCTCGTCGCTGACGTCGAAGTTCGCGTAGACGTTCTGGACGTCGTCGCAGTCCTCGAGGGCGTCGACGAGTCGCAGTACCCGCCGGCCGGTCTCGTCGTCAAGCGGCACCGACACGCTGGGCAGCCAGGACACCTCGACGGACTCCAGCTGGATGTTCGCCGCCTCCAGTGCCAGCCGTACGGCGTGCAGATCGACCGCCTCGCAGATCACTTCGAACGACCCGTCGAGGTCGTTGACCTCCTCGGCGCCCGCGTCGAGCACGGCCATCAACACGTCGTCCTCGGTCAGCCCGGCGGCCGGGACGATCACGACGCCCTTGCGGGTGAACAGGTAGGCCACCGAGCCAGGGTTGGCCATCGTCCCACCGTTGCGCGTCATCGCGGTGCGCACCTCGGAGGCGGCCCGGTTGCGGTTGTCGGTCAGGCACTCGACCAGGACCGCCACACCGCCGGGCCCGTAGCCCTCGTAGCTGATGTTCTCGTACGCCGCCGCGTCGCCGAGCTCCCCCGAGCCGCGCTTGACCGCCCGGTCGATGTTGTCGGCCGGCACCGAGTTGGACCGCGCCTTGGCGATCGCGTCCGCCAGCGTCGGGTTGCCGGCCGGGTCTCCGCCACCGGTGCGTGCCGCGACCTCGATCTGCTTGATCAGCTTGGCGAACAGCTTGCCGCGCCGGGCGTCGACGACGGCCTTCTTGTGCTTGGTGGTGGCCCACTTCGAATGGCCGCTCAAAGTTCCTCCGCCCCTCCCCGCGAGCGCACCATCCGCACGAACACCTCGTGCACCCGGGGGTCGCCGGTCAGCTCGGGATGGAACGCCGTCGCCAGCAAGCCCTCCCGGCGGACCGCGACGATCCTATCCGGGCCGCCGTCCGCACGAGGCAGCCTGGCGAGCACCTCCACGCCGTCGCCTGCCGACTCGACCTCGGGAGCCCGGATGAAGACACCGTGCACTCGGCCGCCTTCGACCTCGGCCATCTCGAGCTCGGCCTCGAAGGAGTCCACCTGCCGCCCGAAAGCATTGCGGCGTACCACCATGTCCAGGCCGCCGATTCGCGGCTGGTCCGGCCGGCCGTCGACGACGGCGTCCGCCAGCAGGATCATGCCGGCACACGAGCCGTACGCCGGCAGCCCGTCGGCCACGGCCTTCTGCAGCGGCTCGAGCAGTCCGAAGGTGACGGCGAGCTTGCCGATCGTGGTGGACTCCCCGCCCGGGATGACGACGCCGTCGAGGTCGGCCAGCTCCTCCGGGCGGCGTACCGCAACCGCCTGCGCGCCCGCCGAACTGAGCATCCGCAGGTGCTCGCGGACGTCTCCCTGCAGCGCGAGGACCCCAATCCGCGGGATCCTGCTCACCACCCCCGCGCGGCGTACCGCTGCTCGGTGGGCAGCTCGGCAACGTTGATCCCGACCATGGCCTCGCCGAGTCCGCGGGAGACCTTGGCCACGATGGCGGGATCATCGGCGAACGTGGTCGCCTCGACAATGGCCCGGGCGCGCACCGCCGGATTCCCCGACTTGAAGATGCCGGAGCCGACGAAGACACCCTCGGCCCCGAGCTGCATCATCATCGCCGCGTCGGCCGGGGTGGCGATGCCGCCGGCAGTGAAGAGGACCACCGGCAGCTTCCCGGCCGCGGCGACCTCCTTCACCAGCTCGTACGGCGCCCGCAGCTCCTTCGCCGCCGCGAACAGCTCCGTCTCGTCCAGCGTGCCCAGCCGCTTGATCTCGGCGCGGATCGCCCGCATGTGCCGGGTGGCCTCGACCACGTTGCCGGTGCCGGCCTCACCCTTGGAGCGGATCATCGCCGCGCCCTCGGAGAGCCGGCGCAGCGCCTCGCCCAGGTTGGTCGCGCCACAGACGAACGGCACCGTGAACGCCCACTTGTCGATGTGGTGCGCCTCGTCGGCCGGGGTGAGCACCTCGGACTCGTCGACGTAGTCGACGCCGAGCGCCTGCAGCACCTGCGCCTCGACGAAGTGGCCGATCCGCGCCTTGGCCATGACCGGGATCGAGACGGCCTCGATGATCCCGTCGATCATGTCGGGGTCGCTCATCCGGGCCACGCCGCCCTGCGCCCGGATGTCGGCCGGGACCCGCTCCAGCGCCATGACGGCGACCGCGCCGGCGTCCTCCGCGATTCTCGCCTGGTCCGGCGTGACCACGTCCATGATCACGCCGCCCTTGAGCATCTCTGCCATGCCGCGCTTGACCCGGGCGGTGCCGGTGGTCGTCGAGGTCTCCGGGGTGCTGGAGGACATGATCGATCCCTTCGGTCCGTATGCAGTCCATGGTAGAGCCGCCGGCAACAGGCGGCGACGGCCCTGTGGCCAGCTGCTGGTGCGCCGCTGCGGCGCGTCAGCTCGCGGTGGCGGCGACCTCGCCGGTGTCGTCGATCTCGAAGTACGCCGGCGGCGGCGCGTGCCCGGCCAGCCGTAGCCACCGCGACACCCGCCGCGCGCGCAGGGCGTGGGTGTCGCGGACGGCGTCGTTGTAGAACCGGCGGGACAGCACCACCCTGGTGGACCCGGAATCCAGCTCGGTGAGCAGTCGGTCCCGCTCCCCCTCGAGGTCCGCGCCGGCACCCCCGAGCGCCGACAGGGTGCTCAGCGCGGCCCGCAGCGCCCGGCTCAGGTCGTTCTCCACCGGCTCGCGGTCCGCCGCCCCCGCCACCCGGGCCGCCGCGGCGGCAGCCGCCAACGCGTCCGCTTCGAAAGCGGGCAGTGCCCCTGAGCGTGCCGCGTACGCCGCCAGTTCCCCGGCGGCGGCGGCGCGGCGTACCAGTTGGGCGTCCAGCGAGGCACGCGCCGCCTCCACCCGGCCGTGCAGCCGGTCGAGCCGGCCGGCGAGCCAGGTGAGATAGGTGGCCACGAGTGCCACCACCGTGACGAAGGTGACCAACAGCCACACAGGGCGCAGCCTAGCCACCGGCCCGATCTGGTGGGCGTACGCATCACCAGGGAGTGTGGCGGAGCTACCCGACCGGCGCGTCCTCCGGCGAGGTTGCCGGCTCGGGCACCACGCCGGCCGGCACCGCGGTGAGCACGGTCTCATAGACGTCGAGAACCTGGCGGGTGACCGTGGCCCAGTCGTACTGCCGAACCAGCGAGCGGCCCGATGACACCAGCGTGCGGCGCGCGCCAGGTTCTTCGAGCAGTCCGTCGAGGGCCTCGGCCAGCGCGCCGGCGTCGCCCGGCCGGCAGAGCCGGCCACCCCGCCCCCCCGCCAGCACCCGGCGGAAGGCGGCGAGGTCGCTGGCCACGATCGGCGTACCCGCCGCCATGGCCTCGAGCAGCACGATGCCGAAGCTCTCGCCGCCGCGGTGGGGTGCTGCGTAGATGTCGATCGAGTGGAAGAAGCGCGCGTTGTCCCCCTCGTCGAGCTGGCCCAGGGGCACGACCCGCTTCCGCAGCCGAGTGGGGAGGTCGCGTAGAGGCTCGGCGTCGCCCGGGCCGGCCACCAACAACCGCAGCTCGGGTCGTCGCGACGCCAGCTTGGCGAAAGCCTCCAACAGCACCGGCAGGCCCTTGCGTGGCTCGTCGAGCCGGCCGAGAAAGCCCACGACCCCACCGGGTTGCGGCCAGCCCGGCAACGGCTCCGCCGCCGCGAAGGCGGCCACCGCGACGCCATTGGGGATCACGACCGCATCGCCGCCGAGATGCTCGACGATCGTCTTGCGGGCGGCGGGCGACACGGCGATCCGACCCTGGATCTTCTCCATCTGCGGCTGCAGCGCCGACTTCAGCGTGGCCATGATGCGCGACCTGGGGTTGGCGGCGTGGAACGTCGCCACGATGGGCCCGCGGGCGTTCATGCAGGCGAGCAGCGACAGGCTCGGTGCCTCCGGCGAGTGCACGTGCAGGACATCGAAGTGCCCCTCACGCAGCCACCGGCGGACCCGCGCGGCGGCCAGCGGGCTGAAGGCGAGCCGGGCCACGGAGCCGTTGAAAGGCACCGGCAGCGCCCCGCCCCCGGAGACGACGTACGGCGGCAGCGCCGCAGCCGGGTCGTCGACCGGCGTCATGACCGACACCTCGTGGCCCAACCGCCGCAGCTGCTCGGCGAGGTCGCGCACATGCGCCATCACCCCGCCTGGCACGTCCCAGGGGTAGGGGCAGACCAGGCCGACCCTCACCGGGCAACCCCGGACGGAACGGCGGAATCCACGTCGGCAAGCCACACGCGTTGCAGCATGTGCCAGTCGGTCGGGTGCGCCGCGATCGCCTCGGCGAAGACATCGGCGAGCGCCTGCGTCATCGCTGCGATCTTCTCCTGGCGGGACCCGGCCGCCGGCGGCTCTACGGCGGGATGGATCCGCCCGCACCAGCCCGGCGGCTCGCCAGGCCCGGGGTACCACAGGGTCACCGGTAGCAGCGGCGCCCCGGTCGACAGCGCCAGCGCCGCGGGGCCAGCCGGAAAGCGCGCCGGCGAGCCGAAGAAGCTCACCTCGACGCCGCTGCTGGTGAGGTCGCGATCGGCGAGCAGGCACAGCATGGCGCCCGCCCGCAGCCGGCGAAGCAGGACGGCGAAGGTGTTGCCCGACCCACCGGTCAGCGGCACCACCTCCATGCCGATCGACTCCCGGAAGGCGGCGAAGCGGTCGAAGAGCGCCTCCGGCTGCAGCCGCTCCACCACGGTCGTGAACGGCATCCCGGTGAAGACCGCCCATGCGCCCGCGCAGTCCCAGTTGCCCATGTGGGGCAGCGCCGCCACCACCCCCCGGCCGGCGGCGTTGGCGTCACGGAGGAGGTGCTCGTCGGCCATCGAGGTCCGCCCGACGACGACCTCGCGCCGGAGCGCCGGCAGCCGGAACACCTCCGACCAGTACCGCAGGTAGGACCGCAGAGCGGCCCGGGTGGCGGCCGCGAGCTCCGCCTCGGAGACGCCTGGTCCCAGCACGCGGCGCAGGTTCGCCTCCAGCCGCCGTACGCCGGCGCCGCGCCGGCGCCAGGCCACCTCCGAACCCCCCGCGCACAGCAGACCCACCACCCGCTCCGGCAGCAGCCGGGTCACCCGCCAGCCGAGCAGGTAGGCGCCGGTCGTGAGCCGCTCCCTCACTGCGCCGACGCCGGGGCGGCGCTCTGCCGGCGCACCTCGACCAGCCGCTGGATCACGGTGACCCCTGTCGCCACGGCCAGGACCCAGAGCGCGCCGACCCGCAGCGCCGGCAGGTCGAGCAGCCCGGACAACCCGGTGGCGACCAGGATGGTGATCAATCGCTCGGAGCGCTCGGCGATGCCCACGTCGCAGCGCAGTCCCAGCCCCTCCGCCCGGGCCTTGATGTACGACGTGAGCGCGCCGGCCACCAGGCACCACAGGGCCACGGCGGCGAGCAGGAGGTCGTCGCCGCGACCGGCGTACCAGAGGAGCAGCCCCCCGAAGACGGCCGCGCCCCCCACCCGGTCCAGCGTGGAGTCCAAAAAGGCGCCCCATCGACTGCTGCCGCCGCGCGCCCGGGCCACCGCGCCGTCGAGCATGTCGGAGAAGACGAAGCAGGTGATGAAGATCGTGCCCCAGAGGAACGAGCCGCGGGGGTAGAACGCCAGCGCGCCGACCGAGACGCCCAGGGTTCCGACGAGGGTGACCGTGTCGGGGCTCACGCCGGCCCGGTGCAGCGCGGATCCGACCGGGGCCAGTGCGCGGGCGACCGGCGCGCGCACGACGTTGAGCATGGCCTTCCGTTCTCCGCGCGGCGTGGAGATCTCCCACTCTACGTCCGGGGAACGCCCGCCCGAGTCTTGTCCCAGTCCGGCCCTTGGTAGACAGTCGCCGATACGGAGCGAGAAGGAGGCGGTGAAAGTGGCGGACAAGGCAGCCGGCGCTGCGGCGGCAACCGGCAGGGCGCCGGTGGCCGAGCAGCCCGCGCTCGTGCGCAACGTGGTGCTGGTCGGCCATTCCGGGGCGGGCAAGACAACGCTGGCGGAGGCGCTGCTGGCCGCCACCGGCACGATCTCCAGAGCCGGTCGGGTCGAGGACGGCAGCACCGTCACCGACTACGACGACGCGGAGATGCGCCAGCAGCGGTCGGTCTCGCTCGCCCTTGCCCCGTTCCTGCACAACGGCGTCAAGGTCAACCTCCTGGACGCTCCCGGGTACGCGGACTTCGTCGGCGACCTGCGGGCCGGTCTGCGCGCCGCGGACGCGGCCCTGTTCGTCGTCTCGGCGGCGGACAACCTCGACGGCGCCACCTCGCTGCTGTGGGAGGAGTGCGCGGCGGTCGGCCTGCCACGAGCCGTGGTCATCACCAAGCTGGACTCACCTCGAGCGGACTTCGAGGGCACCGTGGCGGCCTGCCAGGACGCCTTCGGCGACGGCGTACTCCCGCTCTATCTCCCCCTGCACACCGATGTTGGTGTCGGCGGTCTGATCGGGCTGCTCAGCCAGCAGGTTTTCGACTACTCCGCCGGCCAGCGGATCGAGCGCGACCCGGACCCCGAGCACCTTCCGCTCATCTCCGACGCCCGCAACGCCTTGATCGAAGGGATCATCGCCGAGAGCGAGGACGAGTCGCTCATGGACCGCTACCTCGCCGGCGAGGACCTCGACACCAAGGTGCTCATCGACGACCTGGAGACCGCGGTCACCCGCGGCTCGTTCTTTCCGGTGCTGGCCACGGCGGCCCCGACCGGCCTGGGCACGACCGAGCTGCTCGAGGTGCTGACCAGCGCCTTCCCCTCCCCACTGGAGCATGAGGTACCCCCGGTGACCCGGCCGGACGGCCGGCCGCACGACCCGATGCGCTGTGACCCCGACGGGCCGCTGGTGGCCGAGGTGGTCAAGACCACGACCGACCCGTACGTCGGGCGCATCAGCCTGGTCCGCGTCTTCTCGGGCGCGCTGCGCCCGGACACCGCCGTCCACGTCTCCGGGCACGGGCTGGCCGACCGTGGGCACGCCGACCACGACGTGGACGAGCGGGTCGGCGCCCTGACCTCGCCGCTGGGCAAGATCCAGCGGCCGGTGAGCCACTGCGTGGCCGGCGACATCGTGGCGATCGCCAAGCTCGCCCGCGCCGAGACGGGCGACACCCTTTCAGCCAAGGACGACCCGCTGCTCGTGGCCGCGTGGGAGATGCCGGAGCCGCTGCTGCCCGTGGCGATTCGAGCCAAGTCCAAGGCCGACGAGGACAAGCTGGGTCAGGGCCTGTCCCGGTTGGTTGCCGAGGACCCGACGCTGCGACTCGAGAACAACCAGGAGACCGGCCAGCTGGTGCTGTGGTGTATGGGCGAGGCCCACGCCGACGTCCTGCTCGACCGCCTGAAGTCGAAGTACGGCGTGGAGGTCGAGAGCGTGGACCTGCGGGTGCCGCTGCGGGAGACCTTCGCCGACAAGGTCACCAGCAAGGGCCGTCACGTCAAGCAGTCCGGCGGGCACGGCCAGTACGCCATCTGCGACGTCGAGATCGAGCCGCTCGGCTCCGGCGGCGGGTTCGAGTTCGTCGACAAGGTGGTGGGCGGCGCCGTGCCTCGCCAGTTCATCCCGTCCGTCGAGAAGGGTGTGCGCGCCCAGATGGAGCGTGGTGTCGCGGCCGGCTACCCGATGGTCGACCTGCGGGTGACGCTCTTCGACGGCAAGGCGCACAGCGTCGACTCCTCCGACATGGCCTTCCAGATCGCCGGCGGACTGGCCCTGAAGGAAGCGGCCAAGACCGCTACGGTGCAGCTGCTCGAGCCGCTGCTCGAGGTGTCGGTGCTGGTGGCCGACGAGTACGTCGGCGCGGTGATGAGCGACCTGTCCGGCCGGCGCGGCCGGGTCTCAGGCACCGAGCCGGTCGGCGCCGGCCGCACGCTGGTCAAGGCGGAGGTACCGGAGACCGAA
>JBPCOX010000212.1:0-6288 GCA_050999825.1 Mycobacteriales bacterium | reverse complement strand
ACCGTGATGCCGCGGGCCGGCAGTGCGACGCCGGCCGCCCCGTCGCGGATGATGACGTCTGCTCGATCGCACGAGCCGGCTGCGAGCCGCTCGGGCAGCGCTGCCGCCGAGACCGTCGCGCCGGCCTTGCACCAAGCCGCGCCGTGGCTCCCCTGCGCTGCCAGTGCCGGGCCCGCGCCGGTGCCCGCTGCCGGCACCATGCCGGCCGCGACGAGCGCACGCTTCACCTTCGGCATCCCATCCCCCTTCGAGCTGCGCCAGCTCGCGACCAACGCGAGCTGGCCGTGTCGTTCACCCTGATCGGCCGGCAGCCTAGCGACCGGGCGGGGTGTCGTCCGCCGAATGGATGCGGTCCTGCCCGGGTGGCCGACCACCGGGGGATGACGACCGGCGTACCGCTGACCGATACTGGTGGCGACCGCACCGACCCAAGGAGGACCCGACGTGACCTACGTCATTGCCGAGCCCTGCGTCGACCTGCTTGACAAGGCGTGCATCGAGGAGTGTCCGGTCGACTGCATCTACGAGGGCAACCGGATGCTGTACATCCACCCCGACGAGTGCGTCGACTGCGGCGCGTGCGAGCCCGTCTGTCCCGTCGAGGCGATCTTCTACGAGGACGACACGCCCGAGCAGTGGAAGGACTACTACAAGGCCAACGTCGAGTTCTTCGACGACCTGGGCTCGCCGGGTGGCGCCGCCAAGATGGGCAAGATCGACAAGGATCACCCGCTCGTCGCGGCGCTGCCGCCGATGGGCCAGGACCACTGACCGCCGGTCCGCCACCGCTCGCGCCGTCCGCCCCGCCGGGGTGGGCGGCGCGTCGTCCCTCCGAGCCGGTCTCTGCCCGGTTGCCGGACTTCCCCTGGGACCGCCTGTCGGCCGCCGCCGAGCTGGCGGGGGGACACCCGGACGGCGTGGTCGACCTGTCCATCGGTACGCCGGTCGACCCCACGCCGGCGCTGGCCCGGGAGGCGCTCGCGGCCGCGGCCGACGCCCCGGGCTACCCCTACACCGCCGGTACGGCGGACGTGCGCGAGGCGGCCGCCGGATGGCTCGCCCGCCGGTTCGGCGTTCGCGGGCTCGACCCCGCCGCCGTCCTGCCGACGATCGGCTCCAAAGAGCTGGTCTCCCTGCTGCCCACCCTGCTCGGCGTCGGCCCTGGCGAGGTCGTCGTCGTACCGCGGCTGGCCTACCCGACCTACGATGTCGGCGTCAGGCTGGCTGGTGGCACGCTGGTCGCCGCCGACGGGCTGCACCAGCTCGGCCCGTCCCGGGTACGAGGCGTGTGGGTCAACTCTCCCGCCAACCCGACCGGCCGGGTGCTGCCCGCCGAGCACCTGCGCAAGGTGGTCGACTGGGCTCGGGAGCGCGGCGCCTGGGTGGCCAGCGACGAGTGCTACCTGGAATTCGGCTGGGAGGCACGGCCGGTCTCCGTCCTGCACCCGGACGTGTGCGGTGGAGACTTCACCGGCCTGCTCGCCGTGCACTCGCTGTCCAAGCGTTCCAACCTGGCCGGCTACCGGGCCGGCTTCGTCGCCGGGGATCCGACGCTCGTCCGGGAGCTGCTCGAGGTCCGCCGGCACGCTGGTCTGATCGTCTCCGCTCCGGTGCAGGCCGCCATGGCCGCGGTGCTGACCGAGGACGGCCACGTCGATCGGCAGCGGGCGCGCTATGCCGCCCGCCGGTCGGTCCTGCGGCCGGCCCTCGCGGCGGCCGGATTCCGGATCGAGCACTCCGAGGCCGGGCTCTACCTGTGGGCGACGCGCGGTGAGCCGGGCTGGACCTCGGTACGCCGGCTGGCAGCCCTCGGCATCCTGGTCGCGCCGGGCGAGTTCTACGGCGCCTCGGGCGGGCGGCATGTGCGCGTCGCGCTGACCGCCACCGACGAGCGGGTCGCCGCCGCCGCGCACCGGCTGGTGGAGTCCTGAGCACGCCGGCGCGATCCGTGAACTTGGTCGTCAAGACCGCGCTCGCCGCACTGATCCTCTTCGTCGCCGTCCGGCACGACCTGCCGCGCTTCCAGGGCAAGGCGATGCCGCTGCGGCTGGTGACCTATCCGCTGGCGGCCCTCGTCGTGCCGCTCTGGTGGCGGTTCAGGGGCGGGCGGGCGCCCTACCCGCACGATGTGGACGCGCTGCTCGTCGCGCCGTTCGTGATCGACCTGGCCGGGAACGTGCTCGACCTCTTCGACGCGGTGACGTGGTGGGACGACGCCAACCACTTCGTCAACTGGGCGCTGCTCGTCGGTGGCATGGGACGCCTGCTGCGCCGGACCGAAGCGCCCCGCGCTACCGCGATCGGCCTGGCCGTCGGCTTCGGGGCCGTGACCGCGATGCTGTGGGAGTTCGGCGAGTACCTGACCTTCGTCCAGCACTCGGCCGAACGCTTCACCGCCTACCGGGACACCATGGGCGACGAAGCCCTCGGCCTCGCCGGCTCGCTCGTCGGTGCGGTCCTCTCGACGGCCCGCCAGCCGTCGAGAGCGGCGGGCAACCCGCGCGCGTCGGCATAGGCTCACTGTCCGTGACCACTGTGACGAGCCCGCTCCCGCCGCTCGTCGACGAGCTCTGGTATCGGCGCGACGAGCTCTCACCAGCCGACGAGGACGCTCGCAAGGTCGTCGTCGAGGCGGTCGACCTGCTGGACGACGGAACGGCCCGGGTCGCCACCGTGATCGACGGCGAGGTCATCGTCGACGAGCGGGCCAAGCGGGCGATCCTGCTCGCCTTTCGGGTGCTGCCGATGGCGGGGTCCGCGGCGGGCGAGTTCCGCTACACCGACCGGGTGCCGGTCAAGACCCGCTTCGAGGGCGTGCGGGTCGTGCCCGGGGCCATCGTGCGCTGGGGCTCCTACCTCGCGCCCGGCGTGGTCCTGATGCCGTCGTACACGAACATCGGGGCGCACGTCGGCGCCGGCACCCTGGTCGACACCTGGGCGACCGTCGGCTCCTGCGCGCAGGTCGGGGCGCGGGTGCACCTGTCCGGCGGCGTCGGAATAGGCGGCGTCCTCGAGCCTCCGCAGGCCATCCCGGTGGTCGTCGAGGACGACGCGTTCGTCGGCTCGCGGTGCATGGTGGTGGAAGGAGCCCGGGTACGCCGCGGTGCCAAGCTCGGCGCCGGCGCGATCGTCACGGCCTCCACCAGGGTGTACGACGCTGAGACCGGCGAGGAGCTTGCCCGCGGCGAGGTACCCGAGCGGGCGGTCGCGGTCGGATCCACGCGGGTCAAGCGGTTCTCCGGCGGCGAGTTCGGGATGCCGTGCCTGCTGGTCCTGCGCCGGCTGGCCGAGGGCGAGATCCACGACAAGCTCGCCCTCAACGCCGTACTGCGCGAGCACGGCGTCGCCCCATGACCCTGGATCTGGCGCTGCCCGGCGACGCGCTGACCGCCGCCCTGGTCGACATCCCGTCGGTCAGCGGCGCGGAGCAGCGCATCGCCGACGAGATCGAGGAGGCGTTGCGGCCGCTCGCGCACCTGACCGTGGCCCGCGACGGCGACGCCGTGCTGGCCCGTACGACGCTCGGCCGACCGTCGCGGGTGGTGCTCGCCGGCCATCTGGACACCGTGCCGATCGCGGAGAACGTGCCGTCACGCCAGCACGGCGACCGGCTCTACGGCTGCGGCAGCACGGACATGAAGAGCGGCGTGGCGGTGATGCTGCGGCTGGCCGCGCACGTTCCGGCGCCGGGCCGGGACGTGTCCTACCTCTTCTACGACAACGAGGAGGCCGAGGCCGACCGCAACGGTCTGGGCCGGATCGCCCGCCGCGCCCGGGACTGGCTCGACGGCGACCTCGCCGTGCTCATGGAGCCCACCTCGGCCAAGGTCGAGGCCGGCTGCCAGGGCACCCTGCGGTCGCTGGTCCTCGTCGCCGGTCGCCGCTCGCACAGTGCCCGGTCGTGGCTGGGCGACAACGCGATCCATCTCGCCGGAGCGGTGCTCGACCGGCTGGCGGCGTACCAGGGCCGGCAGGTCGAGATCGACGGCATGGAGTACCGGGAGGGCCTCAACGCGGTGCGGATCGAGGGCGGCGTGGCCGGCAACGTCGTACCAGACCGCTGCACCGTCACGCTGAACTTCCGCTTCGCCCCGGACCGCTCCGAGGACGAGGCGCTGGCCCACGTGCAGGAGGTGCTGGCGCCCTACGAGTGCGTCCTCATCGACTCCGCGCCGGCCGCGCCGCCCGGGCTGACCGCTCCGGCGGTGGCGGAGTTCGTGCGAGCAGTGGGGCAACAGCCGGTGGCGAAGTACGGCTGGACCGACGTGGCCCGGTTCTTCCAGCTCGGCATCCCGGCGATCAACTACGGCCCCGGTGCGCCCGATCTGGCGCACACCCGCGAGGAGTACGTCGAGATCCCCCGGATCGCCGAGTGCGAACGCATGCTCCGCAGCTATCTCGGCTGACCGGCAACCGCGCCGGGGTCGGTAGCCTGGAGACATGGTTGTCCCGTCCGAGCGCCCGCTGTCCCCTTCGCCGCCGACCGGCGTGCCGGAGAAGCGACGGGGGCGGGCGATCTTCCGCCGGGACTACGTGGACGGGAGCACCACGGACTCGCGGCTGCTCGACACCCGGGGCCCGTCGGACTGGGTGCACACCGACCCTTGGCGGGTGCTGCGGATCCAGTCGGAGTTCGTCGAGGGCTTCGGCCTGCTGGCCGAGCTGGAGGCCGCCGTCAGCGTGTTCGGCTCCGCCCGTACGCCGCCCGGAGCGCCCGAGTACGTCGCCGGGGAGGCGCTGGGAGCGGCGCTGGCGCGGGCTGGGTTCGCCGTGATCACAGGTGGCGGTCCCGGGGTCATGGAGGCGGTCAACAAGGGAGCCGTCGAGGCCGGCGGCGTGTCCGTGGGGCTCGGTATCGAGCTCCCGTTCGAGCAGCAGATCAACGACTACGTCGACATCGGCGTGCAGTTCCGCTACTTCTTCGCCCGCAAGACCATGTTCGTGAAGTACGCGCAGGCCTTCGTGGTGCTGCCCGGCGGCTTCGGCACCCTCGACGAGCTCTTCGAGGCACTAACGCTGGTGCAGACCAAGAAGGTGACGTCGTTCCCGGTGGTGCTGTTCGGGTCGGCGTACTGGTCGGGGCTGCTGGACTGGATCCGCGCCGCACTGCTCGCTGAAGGCAAGATCGGCGAAGCCGACCTGCAGCTGGTCCAGCTCAGTGACGATGTTGCGGAGACCGTGGCCATCATCCAGCGGGCGCACAGCGAGCGTGCCACCGCCGACAGGACAGAGGCAGGTCCCAACGGCAGGCGGCGCGCTCGCTAGCGGGCTTACTTCTTGGTTGCGGCCGGCTTCTCCGGCTTCTCCGGCTTGGCCGGGTGGGCCAGCACCTTGGTGGCGGTCAGCGTGTCACCCGAGCGGGTCGCGACCACCGTGACCTGGTCACCGGTGGCCAGCGAGCTCGACTGACCGCCCTTGTGCCCCTTGCGGATCCACGTGTCACCGTTGACGGCGTACGTCGCGGTGAAGCCGTCGACGCTGCGCAGCTGCAGGGCCGTCGTGCTGACCGAGACGACGCTGCCGCGCTGGAGCGCGACCGTGCGGTAGCCGTCCTTGCTGCGGACGACGACGTCGCCGTGCAGGACGTTGCCGGCCATGCGCTCCAGGCGCTGACCCTTGCCGTGCGCCTTGGCGTGACCCGCCTTCGCACCAGCGGCCACCTTGTCGGCGCCGGGCGAGGGTGAGGGCGAGGAGACCGCCTGCGCCACTCCACCGGCTGCCAGGCCGGTTCCGAGCACGCCGGCAGCCGTCCATAGTGCGACGCGGGTGCGCATCGGTGAACGAGTCATGAGTTCCTCCAGGGAAGTGATTCTGCTCCCTTCAGTGTCGGCATGCCGTGCTCCCCACGACGTCTCTGGCACGTTCGGGCTTGGTAAGAGGCACCCGCCGCCACCCCGGCATGACACGATCCGCAGCGTGATCGTGGTCGAGGTGCTGCTGCTGGCCGCCGTCCTGTTCGGCGTCGCGGCGGTGGCGGCCGGCCGCGGCGACTTCCTGGCCGAGGCGCCTCGTGATGCCGCCGACAGCGGTTTCTCCGCGGACCGGCCGCTCGAGGCGGCCGACCTGGCGGACGTGCGTTTTCCGATGGCACTGCGCGGCTACCGGATGGCCGAAGTGGACGAGGCGCTGGCCCGGCTGGCCGACGAGCTCGCCGACCGCGACCAGCGCATCGCCGAGTACGACCGGCGCATCGCCGAGCTCGACTCGGCCCGCCGGTCCGACGTCATGCCGGCCGCTGCTCCGGCGTCGGCCGGCCAACCGGAAGAGCGGGACACGTTGTGGCGGCGT
>JBPCOX010000144.1:0-3014 GCA_050999825.1 Mycobacteriales bacterium | reverse complement strand
GGCCAACGTGGTCCTCGGCAACGCCTTCGGCGTACCGGGGCTGACCGTCGACACGCACTTCGGCCGGCTGGTACGCCGCTTCGCCTGGACCGCGGAGGAGGACCCGGTCAAGGTCGAGGGGGACGTGGCCCGGCTCATCCCGCGACGACAGTGGACCGACCTGTCGCACCAGCTGATCTTCCACGGCCGGCGGGTCTGCCACGCCCGCAGGCCGGCCTGTGGCGCCTGTGCCGTGGCCCGGCTCTGCCCGTCGTACGGTCTGGGGCCGACCGACCCGGCGATGGCCGAGCGGCTGGTCAAGGGACCGACGAGCGTGGCGGTGCCGGCATGATCGGCCGTGCGGTCACCGGGCTGGCGCTCTTGGCGCTGCTGGCCGGCTGCACGTCCCAGGTGTCCGCGGAGAGCCGGCCGGCCGCCCGCCCTCCGTCGACGGCCCAGCTCAAGTCGGTGGCCGCGCTCGATCCCTGCCCCGCGGGCGCCAGCGGGCCGGCTGCCGTTCCCAGCCAGCTTCCGGACCTCTCGCTGCCCTGCCTGGGGGACGGGCCGCCGGTGCGGCTGGGCGCCCTGCACGGCGTGCCGACCGTCGTCAACCTGTGGGCGGCCTGGTGCGGGCCCTGCCGCGAGGAGGTGCCGGCCTTCCAGCGGCTCTACGCCGCGGCAGCTGGGCGGGTGCGGGTGCTCGGCGTACTCACCGAGGACACCGAGCGCGACGCGCTGAGTGCCGCAGCGCCCCTCGGCATGCACTACCCCTCGGTGGTCGACGGCGAGGGCCGGCTGCTCGACCGCAGCGGGGTCCGGGGGCTGCCGGTGACCTACTTCGTCGAGGCCTCGGGCCGCACCCATCGCTATGTCGGAAGGGCGCTGACCTACGACGCGCTGCGGCAGCTGGTGGACCGGTATCTCGGCGTACGGGTGTGACCCGCGTACCCGACTGGCTCTCGCCGCTGGTTTCGGCCGCCGGCTCCATCCGGCCCGAGCAGCGCAGCCGGTACCCGGCGCCGCCCGAGGGCGGGCGGGCCTCGGCGGTGCTGGTGCTCTTCGGCGAGGGGCCGCGCGGCCCGGACCGGCTGCTGATCGAGCGCAGCGCCGCGCTGCGCAGCCATGCCGGCCAGCCGGCCTTCCCGGGCGGTGCGGTCGACCCGGCTGACGACGGGCCCGTCGCCGCCGCGCTCAGGGAGGCGCGGGAGGAGACCGGCCTGGACCCGGCCGGGGTCGACGTGCTCGCCACCTTGCCCGCGCTGGCCGTGCCGCCGAGCGGGTTCGTCGTCGTACCGGTGCTGGCCTGGTGGCGGCAGCCCTCGGCCGTCGCGCCGGTGGACCGGGCCGAGGTGGCTGGGGTGGTGCGGGTGCCGCTCGCCGAGCTCGCCGAGCCGTCGCACCGGGTGGTCGTCCGGCACCCCAGCGGCCGCAGCGGCCCGGCGTTCGAAGTGGCCGGCCTGCTGGTGTGGGGCTTCACCGCTGGGCTGATCGACCGGCTGCTCGCGCTCGGCGGGTGGGAGCGGCCGTGGACCCCCGGCCCGGTCCGAGAGCTGCCGGCCGAGGCGCGCCGGCTGGCGGCGCGGACGACGGTTGCCGGCGGTTCCCCGTGAAACGGCCGGCCGCTGCTGCTCTGGTGATCGGCCTGGTCCTCGCCGGCTCGACGTCCTGCGGCAACCGCGACTCGCCGCGGGCGCACCCGAAACGGCCCGTCGGCCCGCCGGTCGCCGCCTCGAGCCGGGCGGACGGCCTACAGGTCGTCACGATCGAGGTGGACGACGGGCTGCGGTTCCGGCCTTCCGTGGTCGAGATGCACCCGGGCAAGCTGGTCCTCCGGCTCCACGACGGCGGCACCACTCCGCACAACCTGCGCTTCGCCGGGTCCGACCTCGGCATCAGCAACGTCGAGGCCGGCCGGACCCGCGAGGCCACCTTCACCGCGACCGCCCCGGGAACCTACCGGTTCGTGTGCACCTACCACGAGCGCCTGGGCATGACCGGCTCCGTCGTCGTCCGCTGACCAGCACCTACGCTGGGTCGGTGCGCGGGGACGTGCTCGACCTGGTGCTTGTGCTCGCCGCGGCCGCCTTCGCGGTCTCCGGCTACCGCCGGGGCTTCGTGGTCGGTGTCCTGTCCCTGGTCGGCTTCCTCGGCGGGGCGGCGGTGGGGGTCCACTTCGCTCCCGAGCTGGCCTCGCGTTACCTGTCCGCGCTCAGCCCCGCCATGGCCGGCCTGGCCGTGGTGCTCGGCGCCGCGGCGCTGGGGCAGCTCCTGGCGGCGGCCGCTGGCGCCGCCGTACGACGCCGGCTCACCTGGGCGCCGGCGCGGCACTTCGACTCGACCGCCGGTGCGGTCGTGAGCGTGACGGCCCTGCTGCTGGTCGCCTGGCTCCTGGGTTCGGCGGTCGCAAGCTCGTCGATGACCGCGCTGGCCGGCCAGGTGCAGCGGTCGCGGGTGCTGACGACCACCGACTCGCTGATGCCGGACGCGGCCCGCACCTGGTTCTCCTCCTTCCGGCGACTGATCGACTCGGACGGCCTTCCGCAGGTCTTCGGGCGGCTGGGCGGCGAGCGCGTCGTCCGGGTCCCGCCGCCGGACCCGCAGGTCACCGCCTCGGCGGCGGTCCGCATCGCTCGTGGCCAGGTGGTCAAGGTCGTCGGCGTCGCGCCCGCCTGCTCGCGGCGCCTGGAGGGAACGGGCTTCGGCTACGCCCCGCAGCGGGTGATGACCAACGCCCATGTGCTCGCCGGCGTCCGCGAGCCGCGGGTCCAGGTCGGCGGTGCCGGCCCCTGGCTCGCCGCCACGGTGGTGCTCTACGACTCCGACCGCGACGTTGCGGTGCTGGCCGTTCCAGGCCTGCGGGGCGCCCCGCTGCGGTTTGCCGGGCCCGCCCCGGCCGGCGGCAGCGCGATCGTGGCCGGCTATCCGCGCAACGGTCCCTTCCGAGCCGAACCGGCGCGGATCCGCGACGTCCAGACCGCCCGCGGACCCGACATCTACCACCGCACTACCGTGACGCGGTCGGTCTACTCGCTGCG
>JBPCOX010000124.1:0-9523 GCA_050999825.1 Mycobacteriales bacterium | reverse complement strand
TAGACCTCCCGGTCACGGCGGACCTCGAGGCGGGCTACGGGGACGCGGGTGACACGGTGACCCGCGCCATCGACGTGGGCATTGTCGGCGCCAACCTGGAGGACCAGCTCATGCCCGTAACCGACGCGGCGCGGGCCGTGGAGGCAGCGGTCGCAGCCGGTGCGAAGGCCGGTGTGCCGTTCGTCCTGAACGCCCGCACCGACGCCTTCCTCAAGGCGGGTGACAAGGAGCCCGAGGCGGTGCTTGCCGACAGCATCGAGCGGGGACGTGCATACCTCGACGCCGGGGCCTCCACCTTCTTTGTGCCCGGCAGGCTCGACGAGCCCACCGTGAGCCGACTGGTCGGGGCTCTCGGCCCCCAGACCGTCAACGTCATCGGAGTGCCGGGGTCACTGAGCCTGGACACCCTGCAGCGCCTCGGCGTGGCCCGGGTGTCCTACGGACCCTGGAGCCAGAACGTCGCACTCACGGCGCTGGCGACCTTCGCTGAGGACGTCTACCGCGGTGGCGGGCTGCCCGATAGCACCCGCAAGCTCAACTGAGCCGCCCACCCAGCAGCCCGACTTTGGTCCTCCCCCGGCACCGACGCGGCAGTCAATGTCCAACACAAGGCCACTCATGGATCGCGGACGTGGAACGTCCGGAATTACGCCTACGGTGGCGCCATGACCGACAGCGACAACCCCTGGGAACCTCCTCTCGCCGGCACCGAGAGCGAGCACCTCGTCGGTGCGCTCGACCGCCTGCGCACGACGTTCCGCTGGAAGGCCGGCCACCTCGACGCGGCCGGACTGCAGACCCGCATCGGTGCCTCCTCGCTGACGCTCGGCGGCCTGCTCAAGCATCTCGCTGCCGTGGAGGACTACATCTTCACCACCAAGCTGAGCGGGGAGCCGATCGGCGCGCCCTGGGACGCCACCGGCTGGGACGGGACCAACGACTGGGAGTTCACCTCCGCCGCCGACGACACTCCCGAACAGCTATACGCGCTCTGGGACGGCGCCGTCGAACGGTCCCGCGCGAGGCTCGACGCGGCCCTCGCCGACGGCGGGCTCGACCAGCCCGTCCACGTTTCTGGTCCCGACGGTCGCCATGCCAGCCTGCGCCGGCTCGTCTGCGACCTGATCGAGGAGTACGGCCGGCACACCGGGCACGCCGACCTGCTCCGCGAGGCTGTGGACGGTCTGGTCGGTGAGGACCCTCCGGCTGGATGGCACCCATGAGGGAGCCGATCACACATCGGCAGTTTCATGAGCGCGCGAGGGTCGAGGATTGGCGGGTGGTGGCCGGCGGGGCGGGTGCGTACTTCGGTACGGGGTCGTTCGCGGCCAGTGCCCGGTTCGTGCAGGCGATCAGCGAGCTGGCCGGCCTGGCGACCACCAGCCCGACCTGGACGTACGGCCCGGGGGCGGGTGCCGGACGACCAGGCCGAGGTGCGCGTCGCGGCCGCGATCGCTGCCGGCGGGTGTCTGGACCGATCATTACGCGCCGTCGTGGTGGGTACTGGCCGACGCCGAGGGCAACGAGGCTTGCGTGGCCACCTGGCTGAGCGGCGACTGAGGCGTCAGGACTGGTCACTTTCACCGGCGGCAAGCAACCGCTGCCCGATGCCACGCGCGGCCTCCCGAAGCTCGGGGCACCGCACGATCCGGTACGACGCGGGGATCGCCGCGAGCTGTTCGGCGTACCACGTCGGGTTGCTGGTGCTGCCGACCAGGCGGGTGGTCGCGGCATCGACGGGCTCGAGCCGTCCGAGAGAGCGGCGGGCGCACGGCGCCACGGTGTCGAGAGATGCGTCGATGACGACCTCGACGTCGTACTCCCAGCCGACGGCGAGGTGCTCCTCGAGCAGGGCGACCGGGTCGAGGTCGGCGGGTGGGGTGAAGGTGTCGTCGAGCACCTCGACCCCGCGGATCCGGTCTATCCGGTAGGCCCGCCGGGCGTCCGCGGCGTGGGAGTGGCACAGCAGGTACCAGCGGCCGTGGCGTACGACGACCGCCCACGGGTCGACCTCGGCGACCCACTCCGAGCCGGCCTCGGAGCGATAGCCGAGCCGCACCCGTCGCTGGTCGGGGCAGGCCTGTACCAGGGCACTCGTCGTCCCGGGGTCGGGGCGGGCGGCGGCGCGGTCGGGGGCGGGCGCCGCGCTCCGGCGTACCGCCTCGGCCTGGGCGCCCACCGGCTCCGGCAGCGCCCGCACGATCTTGCCGAGCGCGCTGCCGACCGGGTCGGTGGGATCGCCGGCGTCGTGGTGGCCGTCGAGCACGGCCATCACCAGGCCGAGGGCCTCGGTGGCGGTGAACACCAGCGGCGGAAGTCGCAGGCCGCGGCCGACGCGGTAGCCGCCGTACGGCCCCCGCACGGACTCGATCGGGATGCCGGCCTCGCGCAGGATGGCGACGTAGCGCCGGGCGGCCCGCTCCGAGACGCCCAGCTTGTCGGCGAGCCGGTCCGCGGTGATCCCCGGGCTGCCCTGAACCAGCTCGAGGGCCAGCAGTGCCCGTGCCGTGGGGCTCGAGTCGGGCTTCACATACTCCACCGATCCGGATGCACAACGTCCGGAACCGACCCTAGCCTGCGGATCATGACCGAGGACAGCTCAGGACACCGCGTGATGGACGAGCCTGACGGGATGGACGGCGCGGATCGGCGCCACCGAGTGGGAGACATCGCTGTTCCCCAAGGACGGGCTGTACGTGGTGCCGGTGAAGGACGCGGTGCGTCGGGCCGAGGGGCTCGACGAGGGCGACAACGTCTCGGTTCGGCTGACCGTGACCGGCCCGATGTGACGGTGGCCGTCACACCAATTGACCCCGAGATCCGCACCACAGGTACGCCGCGTCCAACGGGCAGTCCTTATGCATACATCGACGCCCTCATTTGCCGCGGAAAGTGAAGTTCGGCTCTGCCGAGTTCCGCTGTTCAGTGGCCCAGTCAGGCCGATTGCGAGATGCTCGAAGCGCGTGTTTACGAAGCCGGAGACCGATGCGCTCCTGAGCGCTCGGACGGGGGCATAGCCTCGAACTGTGACTGTCCACCGGCTGTCTCGTACCGACGCCCGCCGCGTCGCTGTGCGCGCACAGCTCCTGGAAGGCAGGCGGCCGACCGAGCTGCTCGACCTGGTGCGCCACCTGGCTCTGCTTCAGATCGACCCGATCGCCGCCATTGCACCCAGTGCCGACCTCGTGGCATGGAGTCGACTCGGGTCGTCGTCCAACTCTTCGGGCGAGTTGGCCGCAGCACTGGGGAACCGTACGCTGATCGAGCTGCGCGCGATGATCCGGCCCAGCGAAGACCTAGCGCTCTTTCGCGCCGAGATGGCCGAGTGGCCCGGGCACGGGGAACTGCGCGATTGGCAGGAATCCCGCCGCGACTGGGTGCAGGCCAATGACGCATGCCGTCTGGACATCCTCGACCGGCTGAGTTCCTCAGGCCCGCTGACCTCGCGCGAACTACCGGACACGTGCGAGGTGCCCTGGGCATCGGCCGGGTGGACCGACAACCAGAACGTCATAAGGCTTCTCGACTTCATGGTGCAACGCGGCGAGGTCGCCACGGCTGGGCGCAAGAACCGCGAGCGACTGTGGGACCTGGCCACGCGGGTCTACCCCGATGGCCCGGTGGTCCCGGTCGAGGGGGCGCTCCGTATCCGCAACGAACGGCGGCTGCACGCCCTGGGCATCGCCCGCGCCCGGGGACCGAAATGCCCGGCGGAGCCGAACGACGTAGGTGAGGCCGGCGAGCCGGCCACGGTTGACGGCGTCAAGGGCACGTGGCGAGTCGATCCGTCCCACCTGGGTCAACCGTTCTCGGGACGTACGGCGCTGCTGTCCCCCTTCGACCGGCTGATACACGACCGGAAGCGCACGATCGAGCTCTTCGAGTTCGACTACCAACTGGAGATGTACAAGCCCGCTGCCAAGCGCCGTTGGGGGTACTTCGCGCTGCCGATCCTGTACGGCGACCGACTGGTGGGCAAACTCGACGCCACCGCCGACCGCAATGCCGGGGTTCTCCGGGTCAACGCCATCCACCCGGACGTGACCTTCACCAAGACCATGACCACCGCAGTGCACCGCGAGATCAGGGACCTGGCTCACTGGCTCGAATTGGACCTCACGCTGCCCGTCACCGCGTCCGCCGCCAGCACCGGCTGAACTACCGGATCTGCCGCGATTCCTCGATTGGCCAGCACAGAGCACCGTTGAGGTCAGAATCGTTCCGCCCCCGGCCCAGACCGGACGGAGAGCCCGCCGCCAAGCTGCGCTGCCCGCGCCGCGAGGTTCGCGAGCCCGCTGCGGCGGCCGCCGTTCGGCGTGCCGTTCCCGTTGTCACCGACCCCGAGAACGAGCCGGACATCGAGATCGTCGGTGAGGCCGGCACCGCGGCGCAGGCCCTGGCCCGGGTACCCGCCTGCCGCGAGCTGTGTTCGGAGCGGCCGGAACTCGCCTGCCCGATGCTTACGTCGTTCGCCGACGATGACGCGCTCCTCGACGCGATTCTCGCCGGCGCGGCGGGATGCGTCCTGAAACAGATCCGGGGCGCCGACCTGGTCGGTGCCATCCGCACCGTCTCGGCCAGCGGGTCGCTGCTGGATCGCTGAACAGCACAGGACGGTCTTGGCCCCCATGCGGGCTCCCCGTCGGGACCAAGGACCTGGCTGAACCGGTTACCGGCCCATGCTCTTACGCCTCCGCTGCTGGAGTAGACGCCGTGTCAACCGCTCCCAGCGGTGCTGATCGTGACGGGACCGGACAGTCGAGCCCAGCGACGACCGGAACGGGTGACCAGGAACCCTGACAGGTAGCGTCCGTGGGAATGTGGGCAATAGCCGGCGGCCTGGGTGCCCTCGCCGTGGTCATCGGCCTGCTGCCGCTGTCCGAGGCGGCCGACGCCACAAGCAGGTTGACGCCGGTACTGCTCTTTCTGGTGGGCGTGACCGTGATCGCGGAGCTTGCCGGCGCGTCGGAGGTCTTCGACGTTGCCGCCGATCGAGCGGCCCGCCTTGGCGGCGGGCGGACCCGTCGGCTCTTCCTCTGGGTGGTCGTGCTCGGCACGCTGACCACCGTCGTACTCAGCCTGGACACCACCGCCGTGCTGCTGACGCCGGTCGTACTGGCGTTGGCCGAGCGACTCCAGTTGCGCCCGCTGCCCTTCGCGATGGCGGCGGTATGGCTGGCCAACACCAGCAGCCTGTTGCTGCCGGTCTCCAACCTGACCAACCTGCTGGCTGTCGATCAGTTGAATCTGTCGACGCTCGGCTTCGCCGCCCGGATGGCGCTACCTGAGCTCGCGGCCGTACTGGTGACGGCCGGCGTCCTATTGGTCCGCTATCGGCGCGATCTGGCCGGGACCTACCTCCTGCCGCAACCGCGGGTGGCGTCGGACCGAATCCTGTTCTGGCTGGCCACCGCCGTCTGCCTTGCACTCGGCCCCTGTTTCGCCCTCGACCTCCCCGTGGCTCCGGTTGCCCTGGCCGGGGCGGCCCTCCTGGTAGCTGCTTTCGCCGTACGCCGGCCCGGGGCGATCAGGTTGTCCCTAGTGCCATGGCGACTGGTACTGCTGGTCGAGGGGCTGTTCCTGCTAGTGCGCACGGCGGATGACCACGGGCTGGTGGCGGCGTTGCGCAGCGCCGCCGGCACCTCCGGCGCGCCCCTTGGGGTCCTTCGGACGGCCGGTGTGGGTGCCGCGGCAAGCAACCTGTTCAACAACCTGCCGGCCTACCTGGCGCTCGAGCCGGTCGCCGACGGGCATCGCTCCAGCCTGTTGGGACTTCTGCTCGGCACCAACGTCGGTCCACTGGTGCTGATCTGGGGATCTCTCGCCACTCTGCTGTGGCGAGAGCGCTGTCGGGCGCGCGGCGTCCGGGTGTCCGCGGGAGAGTTCGCGTGCCTCGGGCTGGTCGGAGTGCCGTTGCTCCTGGTCGGCACCTGGCTGGCCCTGCTCGTGGGGCCGAATTAGCCGGGCGCGCCCCCGACGGCGTGACACCACGGAGACGCCGAAGGCATCTGTGGAGGCTCGAGGAGTTCCTCTTCGGGGTTGTTTCGGGCCGTCGCCCGAAACGCTCAAAGCGCTCCCGATGCTCGACACCTCTGGACTGGTCTGCTGCGCGACAGCCGGCCCGCCGTCCTCTTGATTCAGCCTTGACCGCTGCCGGCGAGCAGCAGATCGCCAAGCTTGGTGCGGTGGTAGAGCACGGCGCGTCCATCTCGACGGGAGGAGACGAGCCCGGCTGCTTGCAGCGTCTTGAGGTGGGCGTTCAGCGTGGGCGCGGCATGGTCGAGCTGACACGCCAGTTGGGTGGTGGACATGGGCAGGTCGAGCTGAGCGAGGAGTGCGGCCCGACTGCGACCGAGAACACCGGCGAGGGGTGAGCGGCGGGCAGTGTCCTGCACCTCCCAGAGTCGACCCAAACCGCGCGGTGAATAGGTAACGGTGGGAACGTGATCTTCGGCGGTCAGGACGAAGACGTCGGGGCAGGCGAACACGCACGGCACGAGCAAGAGGCCCCGTTGCCTGAGGTCGACGTGACCGTCGTAGTACTTGACGACTCTGAGCGTGTCGCGCTCGAAGCTGACCGACGGGTGCAGGGTGCGGAAGAGCTGTAGGACGCCGCCGCTGGCCAGGATCTCCAGTCGGTAAGCCAGGTCTGCCTGCAGCAGGGCTCGGATGCGTGACCAGTACGGAGCGATCGCAGTTCGCCAGTAGCGGCGAAGTTCCGCCGTGATCCGAGCTAGGCCAGCCTCTGGCGAGGCGATCAGCTCACGAGCCACCCGCACGCGCTGTCCTTCACCCGGTCTCTGCTGGCCGACGGGGTGATCGAGAAGGTAGGACAGCTGCGCTGAGACTTCGGCAGGTGAAGTGGCCGCCACTTGTGCCAGCTCAGACTCGAAGCTCGAGGCACGGCCCGCGGCGGAGGGAAGGATGAAGTCGGGGACGTAGCCGACCGGACGGACCAGCGCCGTCAATAGATCCAGGTCAACATCGGCCAAGCGCGGGCGGACCCGCTCTAGCCACGGTGCATGGAGCCGGTTCTGCGCGGGAGCCGTCAGCGTGCGCAAGCTGGCTGTCGTCTCCCACAGCGGAGAGAACGCAAAGCGCACCCGGCCGACGTCCTCGGCGCCGAAGCTGAAGTGAATCACCGACGCAGATTAGGCCTGGACGGAATCGTCGACAACACCGTCGCTCATCCGCAGTCTCATGCGCAACGGCTCGGTACTCGCCTGCGAGCCGCGGCGTGAGGTCCAGAGTCTGTCCGGAGTTGCCGGACCAGAGGTGGAGGAGTGCCGTGAACAAGCGAAAGAGACTGGTTGCCGTCGGAGCAGCCGCCGGCCTGGTCGCCGCCGGTATCGCGGGGAACGCCTCCCCGGTCAGCGCCAAGCCGCCCGTGCCTGCGGCCCGGAGCGCGGTCGTCAGCATCCATTGGGGGCCGTGCTCCGACCCTGGACTCAAGAGCGTCCACGGTCAGTGCGGTTATCTCGCCGTACCCCTCGACTACGCGCACCCACAGGGCGCCAAGATCCAGCTGGCCGTCTCCCGGGTGCGGCACACCACACCGGCCTCGCAGTACCAGGGCGTCATGCTGGTCAACCCGGGCGGTCCCGGCGTCCCGGGCCTGGGGTTGTCCATCATCGGCCAGTTCGTCCCGCACCGCGCCGGTGACGCCTACGACTGGATCGGTTTCGACCCGCGAGGCGTCGGGTCCAGCCGGCCGGCGCTCTCCTGCCTGCCCAACTACTTCCACGGTGACCGGCCGCCGTACGTGCCGACCACCCACGCGCTGCTGAAGGTGTGGCTCGATCGGTCGAAGGCGTACGCCGACGCGTGTGAGCGGGACGCGCCCGCCCTGCTGCCGCACATGAAGACCACCGACTCGGCGCGGGACATGGACAGCATCCGGTCCGCGCTCGGCGCCCGGCAGATCAACTACTACGGCTTCTCCTACGGCACCTACCTCGGCCAGGTCTACGCGACGCTGTTCCCGACCCACGTCCGTCGGATGGTGCTGGACAGCATCGTCGACCCGCGCCACGTGTGGTACGTCGCGAACCTGCGCCAGGACGTCGCCTTCGAGCGCAACATCCGGATCTGGTTCGGGTGGCTGGCGAAGTACGACGAGGTCTACCACCTCGGCAAGACGGAGTTCGCCGTGCAACGGCTCTTCTACCAGCAGGACAACGCGCTGCGCGCACATCCCGCTGGCGGCGTCGTCGGGCCCGACGAGTGGGAGGACGCCTTCCTGCTGGTCGGCTACTCCCAGCGCCTCTGGCCGTCCCTCGGCGACGTCTTCTCGAGCTGGGTCCACCACCGCGACGCGGCGAAGGTCATCGCCGCCTACCGCAACGCCGACGCCCCCGGCAACGACAACACCTACGCGGTCTACAACGCCGTCCAGTGCACCGACGTGCAGTGGCCGCAGCAGTGGAGCACGTGGGCCCGGGACAACTGGCGGACCTATCGGATAGCCCCGTTCTTCACCTGGGGCAACGCCTGGTACAACGCGCCCTGCCTGTACTGGCACGCCAAGGCCGGCACGCCGGTGAGAGTCGACGGCGACCACATCCGCGCGCTGCTCGTCGACGAGACGCTCGACGCGCCGACGCCGTACGAGGGCAGCCTTGAGGTACGTCGACTGTTCCCGGACTCGAGCCTGATCGCCGAACCGGGGGGGACCACCCACGGGACCAGCCTCATGGGAAACGCGTGCGTCGACGACAGGATCGCGGCGTACCTCGCCACCGGTGCGCTGCCGCGGCGGCGGCCCGGCAACCACGCCGACGCCTACTGCCGACCGCTGCCGCAGCCGGTGCCCACCCCGGCACAGGGGACGGCCCACTCGACGGCCGCCGCGGCCGCCGTGCGTCCGGCCCTCCCCGGGCGGATCTGACCGAACCGGAAGGCGACGTTCGGGAGTGGCTCCCGGGAAGGGACCGGTCCCAGCGCGGCCAGGAGTCGTAGCCCGGTCCGGTAGCTGTGCGCCGCCCTGGCGTTCCGTGCTCGGACCACCGGAGCCAGGTGGTACGCCGAGACGGTGAGATCAGCCGCCGTCTCAGTCAGGGACAGCGCGGTGGGCGGAGATCCCGCCCGAGGAACCGGCGCTCTGCGTCGGGTGGGTCACGGGGCTGCCACTGCTGGTACGTCTCTTGAGGTGTGCGGTGGCCGAGCCGCTCGATGAGCCACTGGTTGTTGTAGAGCTCGACGAAGGCGGCGACCGCCTGGCGCAGGTCATCGACGTCGCAGTAGGTCCGCGCCCACAGGCACTGCTCCTTGAGCGTTCTGATCCAGCGCTCGGCGCAGCCGTTGCACTCGGGCTCGCCGGGATAGGCCGGGGAGTCGGTCAGCCCGAGCCAGGCCAGCGAGCCGGTGAAGTGCGCCGAGCGGTATTGAGAGCCCCACTCGTGGCGGACCTCGATGCCGCGGGCGACGTCGGACCCGAGCACACCGAACCGATCCAGCACCATGTCATAGACCGCCTGCAGGGCGGCGAAGCGGTCACCGACCTTGGCCACGGACGCCCAGGCCT